>CAZEDI010000054.1:3996-16053 GCA_964510865.1 uncultured Halobacteriales archaeon | reverse complement strand
AGTCGACGAGGACGTCTGCGAGTGTCTCACCGTCGGGTGCCTCTACGATCGCGACCGCATCGAAACGCCCCATCGTCAGGAACACGTCGCGGAGTTCGACGTCACGATCCCCGGCAAGTTCGGCGAACGCGTCATTTCCGACCGAAAGTTCGTCGAGTCGCTCGCGACCGCCTTCCGTGAGTTCTACGAGCACAACGTACGTAGGCATGATTCTTCTTGTGATGTGTCTCGATCTAGTATAACTAATCTCCCGTTACAACTCTCCGCAGTTCAAATCGGTAGCCCCTGTGATCTACTCGTATCCCGTTGATCGGAGTGACGGCTTCCCACTGTTCACCATTCGAGTAGGATATCAAAGACGGTCTTTGAGTTCAGAGAGGAGCTCGTCGCCCGACCGATCGATCAACTCGTCCTCAGCGAGGTGGAGTTTCAGACGGGGTCTCCCGACGTCCATCGGTACTTTCTCGGTCTTGATGAGCCCCGCCTCTTCCAACTCCGCCTTCTCACGAGAGAATGTCGCACGGCTAGCGACGCCGACATCTTCTCCCCACTTCGAGATACGATACAACTGCAGTCCGTGCTTCGCTGCGACGATGACACCGATCGTTTCCGGATCGATATCTGGATAGCGCGTGACGGGGAACAGGAGCTCCGTGAGCCCGATGAAGTCCTCAGCCACTGTGTCATCAAACTCGTCCGCAAGTGTCTCCTCCACGTCGGCTAACGGCGGCGTGCGAAGGCTGAACGGTGTGGCCTCGGTGACACGTTCGTCGTAATAGACATACGCCGTCGAGACGAAGTCGCCGTCCTCTAAAGACAGAAGATCTGTGGACTCCCCGGCGATCGCGAGCGCGTACACTACCTCTTCGGTACAGAACAATGTCGTCCCGGACTCAACTGCCGCATTTCGAATAGTCACCGTCCCTGCTGCTTCCAGTTCAGCGAGTCTGGCGGCTACAGGAAATACCCGACGTATAGAGCGAAGCACGTCATCGGGACCAAGTATTCGAAGTGTCGGAGGAGACACGGTTTCTGAAAGCCGCGTGGCGAGCGCGAAGACCATGTCTGCCGGGGGATTGACCGCAATTATATCCGCATCCTCGGAGAGGACTTGGTCGGCAATTGCATCGTAGACGGGTTGAGTAGACATGGCTTGAGATGCGGTTGTTGTCGGAATAGTTATAACCATCACATTCGTTCTACTAACTCTGAATATACTGATTACACCGTAATAGAGATTGAACGATCCGATTTCTGTCGCTTGAACAGGATAGGTTTCGATGTGCGTCCTTACGTGAATATCCAGTCGGATGTACCTAGGAGAATGCCGTCAGTCCGGGCCGGTAGGTTTTACCCCTCGGGATCGGAACGGAGAGCAATATGGTCAGGCGGATCGTGCTCGGGTGTGGATTGATAGGGCACGCCGTCGTTGAAGCGCTCAATAGTCGACCGGGTGAGCTTCTCGTGATCGATCAGAGCGATACCCGCGTCGAGACGCTTCGAAACGAGGGTATCGCGGCCGAGGAACGCTCTCCTGTTGACGTGGCGTCGATCGTCGACGAGGCCGATGTCGTCCTCGTCGCGGACGATGATCCCGAGATGAACCGTGACGCTGCGGTCGCGGCTCGCGACGCGTTCCCCGACTGTTATCTCGTAGTCTACACTGGTGTCGATGGCGACGATTCCCTCCGCGAATCAATTGCGCAGGTTGCAGATAGCGTGTTAGATCCGGGTCGTATTGTCTCATCAGTCATTCGCGAACACGTGACCAGTGGTGTGGGTACCAAACTTCAGCGATTCAAGCGCTTTCTCAGAGGGATTGATGGCCCTCTCGCTGTGTTCACACACGACGATCCCGATCCGGACGCGATCGCCAGCGCGATTGCGCTCGTGTCGATCGCTCGCTCCCTGGGGGTCGAGGCAGACGCGTATTATGTCGGAGAGATTGCACACCAGGAGAACCGGGCTCTCGTCAACCTTCTGGATCTTACCCTGACAAACGTCGACCCGACGACGTTCGATCCTGCGGAATTTGGCGCGATTGCGCTGGTCGATCATTCGCGACCGGATGTCAACGACAGTCTTCCACCAGACACCCCAATCGACATCGTGATCGATCACCATCCACCGAGGGGGCCAATCGATGCAGACTTCGTCGATATCCAAAGTGACGTGGGCGCGACCAGTACACTTCTCGTCGATTACTTCCGCGGGTTAGATCGTGAACCCGATCCAACAGTAGCGACTGCGCTCCTCTATGGAATACGCGTCGATACGAGAAACTTCGGTCGGGAGATCACCGTGGCGGACTTTGAGGCCGCCGCGTTCCTTCTTCCCTACGCCCGATCGGAAGTACTCGAACGGGTAGAAAGTCCGAGCGTCAGCGGCGATACGCTCGATACGATCTCACGAGCGATCCACAACTATCGTCGAGAAGGGTCGACCGTCGTCTCCGGGGTTGGATCGGTTGGGAACCGGGATGCGATTTCGCAAGCCGCGGATCAGCTCCTCGTCATGGAGGGCATCACGGTGACAGTCGTGTATGGGTTTATCGAGGACACTGTATACCTCTCTGGACGGTCCCGAGGTGGTGACCTTGACATCGGTGAGACGATGCGTCAGGCGTTTGATCAGATAGGGAGCGCCGGGGGGCACTCCGATATGGCCGGGGCCCAGCTTCCCTTCGGCATACTCGGCTCTGTTGAAGACGAAAACGATTCGCTCGAAGACGTCGTGGGCCAGGTCATCGTCGATCGATTCTTCGAAGTCGTCGGCAATCGTGCGAGCGCGCCCGCTGTTGACTTCGTTATTGACCCAGGTGATGACGATCTGACCGTGGACTGATTCGCGACGTGACCACAGAGAGTTTTTCGTCCCCCGGCGCGTATCCCGGCTGTGGACGATCCCATCACCCAGGGAGGTCGTAATCCTCGGGTCCGGGAGTACATGACCCGGGACGTAACGACCGTCTCGCCGGATGCAACTGTGGCCGCAGTCGCAGACCGGGCTGGCGAGACCGGTCATGATGGATTTCCCGTGACTGCGTCTGATCACGTCGAGGGGTTTGTCAGTGCCCGGGATCTCCTTCTCGCCGACGAGGGGGCGACGGTTAGCGATGTCATGTCGCGTGAGCTCATCGTCGCACATCCGGAGATGGCGGTCAACGACGCCGCACGCGTTATCCTGCGATCAGGTATCCGTAAGCTCCCGGTCGTCGACGACGAGGGTCGATTGGTCGGCATTATCTCGAATGCCGACGTCGTCCGGAGCCAGATCGAACGTGCCACACCCGAGAAAGTTGGGAGACTTCTTCGAACCCTCGAATCTATTCACGGAATCGATGCTCACCAGGAACGCCGGAGGATAGCCATCAGTGACCTGACCCCCACGCAACCGACGGTGTATGCTGATGAGCTCGAAGGGCGAGTCTACGAGCTTGAACGAGGCTTAGCTGAGCCCCTGGTCGTCATCGACGCTCCGGATGTGCTGTTGCTCGCCGACGGCCACCACCGCGTTCTTGCAGCAGACCGGCTCGACATTGCAGAAATGGACGCGTATGTCATTGTCGTCGACGAAGCGGTCGAACTGGGTCTCGCCCGAACGGCAGAAAAACAGGGACTCGAGACAATCGACGATATCGATGTCGTCGATTACGCCCACCACCCGCTCGTGGAGACGATCGAACGGATGCAGTGACGGTGCGTTCGTTTCCACGCGTCACATGCGGTTTTCGATTCTTCGAACGGTGTTCGGTGACTGTCCCTCCGGATTCCATACTGTTCCCCGGTAGTTTGGCCTCTCTACCGTTTTTAGCAGGACTTCCGTGACGGATACATACTATTCCCTGCCGAATCCTTAAGGATTCCTCACACCCACCTCATTCTATGTTCGACGCCGAGGATCTCGAACGGATCCGAGAGGCACGAGACCAGTGGGCTACTGACATCCGTGATCCCGCTCGGACTGAGATGCGTTCTCGACGAGAGCGGTTCGCGACCGTGTCCAATCACGAGGTATCGGACCTATATGGCCCGTGGGACGTCCCTGAGCTCGACTACGAAGACGACCTGGGATTCCCAGGCGCGCCGCCATACACGCGAGGTGTCTATCCGACGATGTACCGGAGTCGACTGTGGACGATGCGACAGTTCGCGGGGTATGGCACAGCTGCGGAAACAAACGAGCGCTTTCACTACCTTGTCGAGGAAGGCCAGACCGGGCTCTCGACCGCCTTCGACATGCCCACGTTGATGGGGATCGACTCGGACGCTGACCTCGCCATTGGCGAAGTCGGGAAGGAAGGGGTCGCCGTTGATTCGATCCGGGACATGCAGGTGTTGTTTGATGGGATCGATCTCTCCGAGGTATCGACGTCCTTCACGATCAATCCATCTGCCCCAGTGATTTATGCGATGTACGTCGCCCTTGCAGATCTTCGTGGCGTCCCCCGGGAAGCTCTCCGTGGAACGCTTCAAAATGACATGTTCAAGGAGTTTATCGCCCAGAAGGAGTGGGTCGTCCCGCCGGGGCCTTCCTTGAAGCTCGTGACCGACATCGTCGAATTCAGCACCACGGAGACGCCGGCGTTCCACCCCATTTCCATCTCGGGCTACCACATTCGGGAGGCCGGATCGACCGCGGTACAAGAACTCGCGTTCACACTTGCTGACGGTTTCGCGTACGTCGAGGACGCACTCGACAGAGGACTCGAGCTCGAGACGTTTGCACCTCGACTGTCGTTCTTTTTCAATTGCCACAATGCCGTCTTCGAGGAGGTGGCCAAGTTCAGGGCAGCGCGTCGACTCTGGGCAACGAAACTCGCTGACTGGTATGGGGCGGACCAGGGTGAGAGCACCCGATTGAAGTTTCACACACAGACAGCAGGGCAGGCGCTCACCGCCCAGCAACCCCTCAATAATATCGTCCGAGTAACGCTCCAGGCACTGGCGGCCGTTCTTGGGGGGACACAAAGCCTTCACACCAATAGCTATGACGAAGCGCTGGCCCTCCCGAGTGAGGAAGCGGTTCGCGTCGCATTACGAACACAGCAAATCATCGCCGAAGAGTCGGGTGCTGCCGACACCGTGGATCCACTTGGTGGGAGTTTCTTCGTCGAGACGTTGACGAATGAGATCGAGGAAGAGGCGCTCACTTACCTCGAGGAGATCCGCGAGCGGGGTGAAGGGTCGATGCGTACGGGGGTCTTGCGAGGAATCGAAGAGGGGTATTTCCAACGCGAGATCCAAGAGGCATCATTCGAATATCAAGAGCGTGTCGAAGCTGGTGAGGAAGTAGTCGTCGGCGTCAATGCATACGAATCGGCGGAAAATGATACATTCGACGTCCTCCATGTCGATGCGGAAGCGTCCAGATCGAGACAGATGGACCGACTGGCGGATGTTCGTGCCGACCGCGATGAAGCTGCAGTAGATGACGCGCTCGAACGCGTTCGAGACGCAGTGCAAGCGGACGACAACACGATCCCCGCGATCGTGGAGGCGGTAAAGGCGTATGCGACAGTTGGTGAGATAATGGATATTCTCGAGGCCGAGTACGGCGGATATCGGGAAACGACTGGCGTAACGTGAGAACGGCTAGAGTGCGTCGGTGAGAACGGCATTGGCTGCATCGAGCGTGTCTCGGGCATCAGGCTGCTCGTACTCGTAGATCAGCCACTTGCCGCCGACAGCCTGGAATCCCCTGGCACAAGATGCGATATCCAGGTCCCCCTCTCCAACGGGGACGTCTTCCCCCGACGCGAGGTCGATGTCTTTTGCGTGGAATAACGCTGTTCTGCCATCCAGATTCGAAACGAGGTCCCTGAGATCAGCCCCTGCAGCGAGCGCGAGTCCAGCGTCGAGTTCGATCCCGACACGATCATCTGTCTGCTCGAGTAGGTATTCGAACCCTGTGGTCCTACCGAGGTCAGTAAACTCCTGGTCGTGATTATGGTAGTGAAGATTCATCCCGTGGGCACGGAGGTCATCAGCGAGAGATTCGAGACGCGTCGCCGTCGCTTCAACTGCCCGTCGCGTCTCGAAGTGCTCTGCATCGAGCCACGGCACCACTACGTCGTCACACCCGAGCGAGCGGTAGAACTCGGCTGTCGCCGCCGTCTCCTCTTCGAGTGTCGAAATGCCGACGTGGGCGCCTACTGATGCAAGTCCCCGCTCGTCAAGGGTTGTCGTGATCTCTTTAACCGTCTCCGACGTCTCCTGTACCCTATGGGCGTACTCGACGCCCTGGAAGCCGGCGTCAGCGGCGATTTCGAGAAGGTCAGTAAAGGGCACGTTGACGTTTCGAAGCGAGTAGAGTTGGATGCCAGTCCTGGCCATGCCACCGAATTGAGGGGCATCCACTAATCGTTTACCTAGAGCGGACTGTCTAGCTCATTTCGACTCATAGCGGTATTCGCGAGATGTACAGGGTTCCCCCTGATCAGGCCCTCACGGGCTTCCTCAATCGCCGTGGACCTGCTCGCGGATCTCCTCGGGCACAGATGGGTCTCGTAGAGTAGTGGTATCCCCGAGTTCCTCGCCGTTCGATATATTCTCGAGGAGTCGCCGCATGATCTTCCCGGAACGTGTCTTCGGCAGGTCGTCGACGAACATGATATTCGCGGGACGGGCAAATGCGCCGATCTCGTTCTCCACCGCTTCGACGATTCGATCGCGCACTGCCTCAGATGGTTCGATGCCCTCCCGTACGGTGACATAGACGTCAGGGACGTGTCCTCGCTGGTCGTCCTCCCGAGCCGCGACAGCCGCTTCTGCGACGTCAGCGACTTCAGCGACGGCAGATTCGAGTTCCATGGTTCCGAGGCGGTGTCCGGCCACGTTCATTACGTCGTCCAAGCGACCGAGAATGCGGAAGTAGCCGTCCTCCTCGTGGACGGCCCCGTCACCAGCCTCGTACACCCAGTCGGTCCAGTCGTCACTTCCTGTGTCTGAGAACCGTTGCCAGTACTCGTCGATGAAGCGTTCGTCGTCGCCGTAGACTGTCTGGAGCATCCCAGGCCAGGGTCGCTCGATCACGAGGTTACCTGCCCGCCCCGAGGACGGTTCGATCGCGTCGCCGTTGTCGTCGTAGATTGCTGGCTCGATGCCGGGAACCGGCCTCCCGGCGCTTCCAGGCTTCATGTCCTGGAGAGCGGGCAAGTTTGTGATGAGGTGGCCGCCGGTCTCGGTCTGCCACCAAGTATCGACGATGACCGCATCCCCCTCCCCGATGTGTTCGTAGTACCAGAGCCACGCTTCGGGCTGGATCGGCTCGCCGACGGTCGTCATGTGACGGAAGTTGAAGTCGTAGTCCTCGATGTGTTCCTCTCCCCACTTCATGAACATCCGGACTGCCGTCGGGGACGTGTGGAAGACGTCGACGTCATATCGTTCTGCCATCTCCCAAATCCGGCCCTTGTGTGGATGGTCCGGCGCTCCCTCGTACATGACACTCGTCGTACCGAGTGCGAGTGGTCCATAGACGATGTAGGAGTGGCCGGTGATCCACCCGATGTCCGCCGCACACCAGTACGTATCCTCGGGCTTGATGTCGAGGACATATTTCGACGTTCCTGCCACGTACGAGAGGTACCCACCCGTCCGATGTTGACATCCTTTCGGTTGACCGGTTGTTCCAGACGTGTACATCAAGAAGAGTGGGTCTTCGGCATCCCGACGCACTGGCTCGACGTCAGCCCGTTCGTTGTTCGCGACAAGCTCGGAAACGAGAATGTCACGCCCGTCGACGAGCTCGACATCGTCGTGGAGTTCTCCTTCGTGTCGCTCCCATACGAGAACGGTGTCGACATCCGAGTCTGCTTCCTCGACTGCCCGATCCGCCTTGTCTTTATGATTGAGAAAGTCGCCACGCCGATAGTAGCCGTCAATGGTGACCACGACATCAGATTCCGCATCGTCGATGCGCTGTGCAAGCGCACTCGCGGAGAATCCAGCGAATACTTCGGAATGGGGGGCTCCAATCCGTGCACATGCCAGCATCGTGATCGGGAGCGCTGGCACCATCGGTAGATGGAGTGTCACGACGTCATCCTCGTCGACCCCAACCTCCCGAAGTGATGCCGCTACCTGATTCACCTCACGATAGAGGTCTTGGTATGTGATGTTGCGACGCTCCCCGCCTTCACCCTCCCATCGAAAGGCCACCTGGTTCTTCCGGTCGTCCAGGTGGCGGTCCACACAGTTGTAACAGGCGTTCAATTCGCCGCCGACAAACCATTTGAAAAACGGGGGATCGGAGCCGTCGAATGGTTCGTCCCACCGAGACTCCCAGTCGAGGAGTTCGGCGTACTCCTCGAAGCCATCCGGGAACTCGCCAAATCGCTCATACACGTCAGGGTCGGACACGTTGGCCTGCCCGACGAATTTCGCTGGCGGCCGAATGTAGCCTTGCTCTGATAATCGCGCTTCGATCGTATCTTCCCTGTCTGGCATGTATAACCCTCGCTCGAAACGGATTGCGCATCCCTAATAACTATACGTGAAAACAGTCCACATCCACCGATCACGGGGAGCTGTCTGTCCCGTCAGGATCCGAAGAGGAGTTTCGCGGTTATCGCGAGTAGGAGTAGTGTTCCGACGACAACTGATCCAGCCGCGACAGCCATGGAGCGTGGGAGTCCGCGATTGCGTGCGGTCACATAAAACCCGGCGGCGAGTAATAACGAGATGCCCGCAGCAAATACCCCAAGAAGAAGTGTCTCAGCTACACCTACGCCGATAGCCGGGAACGACCCGTCCACGTATGCGATGACGATCGTCACGACCAGGAGGGCAGCGACGACGAACCCAATGCTCCACGCGACTGGACCTTGAACCCCGACATCGACGCGTCTCCCACCGGTTGCTGACGCAGGTGCTGCGTGCCAGCTTCGGAAACGCGAAATGCCGACGACAATCATCAGTAGGATGACCCCCATCGCCAGAGTGCTAACCAGGTTAACCGCTGCCATCGTTCTCTATTCGGGTGTGCAACACCGAGTGGCTATAAATGTTCGATTTCGCCGCGTCGGTCAGAGGATGGAATACGCTGCAGCGAGGGTGAGTGTTAGCGCCGTCAACAGAGCGGTCAGCATCACGTACGACACCGATGCCGGTTCGAACCTGAGGTGCTGGTAGTAGCCCGCGACCACGATTGCTTTCGCGAAGGACAGAACCATGATTGCCCCGAAGACGATCCAGTAGATCTCGTCGGTGAGGTATCCCTCGAGCACGACTTGGGCGGTCGCCAGCACGAACAGTACCACGTAGATTGCCGCGTACAGTTTCGTTGATACCATAGTTTGGTCACCTCACACGATGTAGAACAGTGGGAACAGGAACAGCCACACGATGTCCACGAAGTGCCAGTACAGGCCGAAGTACTCGATCGGTCGTTCGTCGTCGAGATATGCCCCTCCCCATGCACGGGCGATCATCCAGAGAGCGATGACGAGCCCGATTATCACGTGGGCTCCGTGGAGTCCTGTCGTGACATAGAACGCGGACGACGCGATGTTCGTCGTAAGGTCCCACCCTTCCGGGAATGCATCCGAGTGAACGTGGAATAGATGAAGCCACTCGATTGCCTTGTTGATCAGGAAGCCGACCCCCAGGATGACCGTGGTGATCAAGCTAGCGAGCACGCCCGTTCGACTCCCCTTCTCCGCGGCGACCAGTGCAAGCACGACCGCGAACGAACTGGTCAGTAGGATATACGTGTTGAGTAATCCGGGGAGCACCACGTGGTCCGCAGGAATCATGTGGTGCCAGTCGGTCCACCCTTCAGCCACACGTGCGAAGAGATACGAGCCGATAAAGGCACCAAAGAGCACCACGTCCGAGGCAAGGAAGAACCACATTCCGAGCTTTGTGTTCTCAACGCCATCGAATGGCCAGCGTTCCGCGATAGCTGGCTCCGGTGCGTGGAACGACTCCCGTCCTAAGCCGATGAACGAGCCCACGAGTAGCAGCCCGCCGAGAGCCGTGATCCCTTGGTACAGCTGTCCGCCTGCTTCCGGGCGGAGCCCCGCCACCCCGACAAACAGTATGAACCCGGACACCGCTATCGCGAACGGCCAGAAGCTCGCGTGATCCGCGTGTTCTTCCTCGTGTCCCGCCTCGAGCGCATGGGCCGTCGACGCGACGCCACCGTCGGTGGCAGCAGCGTCTTCATCGAGGAAGGAGAGCTTCCCGCCACTGTAGCTCGGGATACCCGGGAAGTTCTCGAGTGATGGCGGCGACGAAATGGCCCATTCTGCGGTCGTGGCATATGCCCAGGGGGTGTCACCGACCTCCTCCCCGACGTAAATACTCACGAATAGGTTGTAGAACATGACGAGGAACGACGCCCCTAGCACGAAGGCACCGATCGTCGCGATCTGGTGCCACGGTTGGTACGATGCGGCGTACTCGAACACACGCCGGGGCGTCTCCCAGGCCACGAACATCGGGAAGTACAGCAGGTTGAATCCGATGAAGTACAGCGCGAAGTGCACTTTCCCGAGGAACTCATTGTACATTCGCCCCGTCATTTTCGGGAACCAGTAGTAGAGTCCCCCGAAGAGTGCAGTCGCCCCGCCAACCATGACGTAGTGGAAGTGGGCGACCACCCAGTAGGTCCCGCGGAACTCGTAGTCGAGCACTACGGCACCAAGGAAAACCCCGGTGATCCCACCGACGATGAAGAGCACGAGTGCGCCAAAGGAGAACAGGAAGGGCGTCGTGAATCGGATCCTCCCTTGAATCATTGTATAGATCAGCGAGAACGTGATGAGGTCGAATGGCAACGAGATACCGATCGTGGTTGCCATGAAGAGCGTCTTGACTTGGAGATTAATGCTCGTGAGAAACATGTGGTGCATCCAGACGGCAAAGCTCTGGAGGGCCACAAGCGCCATCGCGGCGATAACCCACTTCCGCCCGACAAGACGCTTGCCCGTAAAGGTCTGGAACACCTCGCCCATCACGCCGATTGCTGGGAAGAATACGATGTAGACCTCCGGATGTCCGAAGAACCAGAACAAGTGGGTCCAGAGGAGTGAGCTCCCCGCCTCGAAGGTGAAGTAATTGGTCCCCAGGATGTGGTCAGAGGAGAGCACGATCAGCGCGGCGAGGAGCGCAGCGAATGCCAGCAACATCATCCAGATTGTGAGAAGCATCGACGCACTGAACAGCGGAAGATCACGGAGACGGAGGTCCTCTGCCCGCATCCTATGGAACGTCGTCAGGAAGTTCACGGATCCGATGGTGACCGAGGTGACAAACATGACGAGGGCGAGAACAGCTGTCGTCGACCCGACGCCACCTGGCATGTACGCAGGAGTATTGAGAGGCGCGTACATCGTCCAGCCTCCGGCGAAGGTGCTCTCCTGGAAGAACGAGAGACCGAAGAGCGCGACTGACCCGAGATAAAGCCAGTACGAGAGTGCGTTCAGCCGCGGGAAGGCGAGATCCTTCGCCCCGATTTGCAGCGGGACGAGGTAGTTCGCCAGTCCAATTGCAAATGGAGAGATAAAGAGAAATACCATGAGCAGCCCATGTGTCGAGACCGCCTGATTGTAGGCAAGCCCCGACATGATGCCTTCTCCGGGTGCTCTCGGCGCCCACAGTTGCAGACGGATAAGCAGCGCCATGAGCCCGCCCATGACGAACGTGAAGAGAGAAGTAACGATGTAGAGAATTCCGACGTCCTTGTGGTTCGTCGTCACAAACCAGCGTCTAACTGACCGCATCGAGGGAAGTCCGTGGTGATCGTCGTGCTCGTCACCGGGAAGGAGCTCATCAGTCGCATCCGCCGTTCCCCCATCCACGGCCGTTCGGTCGTCATCCACCATCAGCTACCCGCCTCCGTTCCGTTGTACCACTCTTGGAAGTCACTTTGTGACATAACATCTACCGTCGCGGTCATATAGGAGTGTCCGGCCCCACAGAGCTCGTAGCACACGGCCTGATATGTTCCGGGTGTGTTCGCCAGGAACCAGGTTTCCGTCCACTGACCTGGGATGGCGTCGTCCTTCACCCGAAGTTCCGCGACCCCGAAGTTGTGGAATACGTCCCGTGA
>CAZEDI010000054.1:0-3986 GCA_964510865.1 uncultured Halobacteriales archaeon | reverse complement strand
TCCTCCGGTATCCGAAGTGTATCCGACGTTTGGACGTTTGTGAACTCCTCCCCGCTCACGGAAACATTGGACGAGCCGGGCGCGTCGGGATAGACGAATTCCCACCCGAACTGGAAGCCCACGACGGTGACATTCAACGGTTCACCTTCGCCGGGGGGCTCTTGTGCGGCGCCCTGCTCGACATAGAGAAGCGTCCCGTAGGTCCAAACGATGAGGGAAATAACGATGACGGCACTGATCGCGAACGAGAGAAAGAGCTTCCTGCCTTTCCCACCACCCGTCGGAACCTCCCCGAGTTCTGGCACGTCCGCCTCGTCATACGTCCGATCCTGGCGGTCCCGGTATTTGTACGCGTTGTACAGCATGTACCCGATGACCACTACTCCGACAAGCGTGCCCAGGATCAGAAACACCCAGTAGATCTCCTGGAACACCTCGACCCGCGACCCGTCGGGAATGATACCGCCCGCCTGCAGTGGGCTCAAGAGACCGCCACCCATCGGAATTGTCGGTGCCACGGCTTGGATAGGCGTTGCTTCGTTCGCTATATTACCTTTACGAAGCACCGGGGTCAGCCTTCCCGTGTCAGTGGGGGGCTAGGGACGATTCGCATCTCCGAACTCCTCTGTCATCGCACTGATCTATCCGAGTGGTGGCCAAGAATAGCCTCTCACGGGGATACCTTCTTTCGTCCAGTCTACATATGATCGAGATGCCATGGGAGAAGAGTCGACGAACGGCGACTCCTCGGATGGGGGAAACACCGAGACAGCGGGTAGCAATCGGTGTGATTACTGCAGTGGAACGTTCCCACTGGAACCAATCACACTCGAACACGACGGGATCGAATACGCGTTTTGTAGCAGTGCATGTCGCGAAGCGTTGCAAACGGGCGAGAAAGTGTTCACCCCACATCGGGGATACCGCTGGTACGAACCGGGCGTCGCTGCATTGGACGCGAAACTCCCACAGGGGATCTTACGAAATTCCTTCGTACTACTGTCTGGTCAACCTGGCACCCGCGAGTCAGAACTCCATGCCGAACTCGCGTGGCGAGCCCTAGAGCGGGGAGAGTCTGCGGTGTTCGTCAGTTTCCAGGAACCGCCGGTTTCGATCGTGGAGAGTTTCCTCACTCTCGGCTGGAATGTTCTCCCGTTTCTCGAGTCAGGGGATTTCTCGATTCTCGATTGTTTTACACACCGTGTCGAAAACCGAGATCGGATGCTCGATCGAATGAACGACTGGAGCGCTCACCTATACCGCGTTGCGAGTCCCCAAGTGACGGCGGTCCAGGATCCGAGTGACGTCCGAACCGTCGAGAGCAGACTCGATGACTGTTTGAATGACGCTGAGATGATTGATCAAGGTGTCGTAGTCCTGGATTCCCTTACCGAACTCGGCTCGCTCGTCCAGCCGGTGAAAGCCTATGACTTCGTAAAAAACGTGCGCGCGGACGTGTGCAAAGGACGGTTCGTCCCGGTCTTTGCCAGTGCTGCATATCACGGTGACATGTCCCAGTTTCCGCACGATCTCGCCTATGTCTTCGACGGCGTTGTCGACTTGGAACTCAACTCGGATATCATCGAGGATGCACTCATCAAGCGGATTCGCGTCAGGAAGATGGCTGGTGCGCTGTCATACCCCGTGTGGACTGCCTACGAGTTCACGAGCGATGATGGCCTCGTCACGTTCGATCCCAAAGCGGAGGTCGAAAAGGGTTCCACCGAAGAGGGTAGCGAGGAGGAAAACCAGGAAGCTGCTGACGAGGATGATCAGTGACGGAGAAGATTCCCGAAGACAACACAGCGTGAGCGACACGCCGCGGTCGAGTCGTGGCGTCTAAATACCGTCCCTCGTAACATCTTGAACGTACGATGTCCGGTATAAGGACCCCGATTCGCCGGAACGTGGCCGCTATTGCGGCTGCAGTCCTCGGGGTGTACGTCCTCATTATCGCCGGGGCAACTGCCAGTGTCGTCGATGCAGTCTCGGTCTGTTCGACGTGGCCCACTTGCCAGGGACACGTCTTCACCTTTGACGATCCCCGATTACTTGTCGCGTGGGGACACCGCCTTCTCGCGCTCGTGGTCGGCGGACTCGTCCTCGTCGCTGGCATACTCGGGTGGCGAGCGACCGACCGCCGACGGGTCAAGGGAACCCTCGCCATAGCCGTACTCGGGTATCCGGTGCAGGTTGGACTCGGAGCCGCAGTTGCCGGGAGCGGGGCGACAGGACCGGCACCAGTCATCCACCTCCTCGCAGGCATGACTATTTTCGTCAGCCTCGTTCTCGCACTGGCGTGGACGTTGGAGCCGGATACGACGGACGAAGATAGCACACGGGTGACACCGGTGGCCTCGGTCGAACCTGCCGACACAGCCCATCCCTCCACCTTCACCGAGCCGACAGTCGGAGATCTGCGGGCGACCGTTCGTGCCTACGTTAGCCTGACTAAGCCACGGCTGATGTGGCTACTGTGTCTGGTTGCCGCGGCAGGCATGGCACTCACGGCTGGTAACGATCTCTCGATTGGGACCGTTGTCGCGACGCTCGGTGGTGGCGTCCTTGCTATCGGCGCGAGCGGGACATTCAATCACGTCCTTGAGCGGGACATCGATCGCCGCATGCAGCGCACGTCGGATCGTCCACTTGCAACGGATCGCGTCGGCGTCCGAAACGCGATAGTGTTCGGGGTCGTCCTGGCCATGGCCTCTATCGCGGTCTTTCTCTCTATCAACCTTCTCGCCGCGGCGCTCGGATTCGCCGCGATCATGTACTACTCCGTCGTGTACACACTCCTCCTTAAACCGAATACCGTGCGGAACACGGTGATCGGCGGGTTGGCCGGTTCATTCCCTGCGGTGATTGGCGCGGCTGCAGCGACGAATACTATCGGCCCCGCAGCCCTCGTACTAGCTGGTGTGATTTTCCTCTGGACCCCTGCGCACTTCTACAACCTTGCCCTTGCATACAAGGAGGATTACGCCCGTGGCGGCTTTCCAATGATGCCGGTCGTACACGGAGAAGCGACTACTCGAAAACACGTGCTGTGGTATTTGGGTGCGACGTTACTCGCATCCGCTATCCTCGCCGCTGTTGGGGGGCTGGGTCCGTTGTACGCTGTCACGACAGTCGTCTTTGGCGGGGTGTTCTTGTGGGCCGTTCTCCGGCTGCACGCCGAGACAACCACACGCGCTGCCATGCGAACATTCCACGCGTCAAACGCGTATCTCGGTGCAATCCTGATTGCCGTCGTCGTGGACGGTCTGGCGATCTAACGCCATGAGTGTCACCACTCGGATCGGCGATCGTATCGGCCTCGACAGAATTTCGGTTCTCTGGGGACTGCTCCTCCTCGATGTAGAGATCCTGGTTCTCACAGCGTATTACGTCACGTTCCGTGTGACTGATCCATTTATACTCGTGTTTCCAGTGGTCTGGATCAACGTTGCACTCTGGGCAATTTCCACGACTCGAATTCCAGACGTCGGACGGCGAGCGCGCTATCTCGGTATTGGAATCGGCGTCGGTTATTTTCTCCTGCTCGCAATTGCCGGCGGACTCGTGCGTCCAGGACATGCATTTCACGGACATACCCACATGTTTGGTGCACGCTGGGCCTGGCCGCTCCCGCCCGGTTGGGGTCCGATGTTCGTGTACTCCGGTGCATGGATCGGCCTCGAACTCACGGTATACGAACTTCTCGGGTATGCCGCCCTGGCGTATCTCGTCTTCGCAACCGTGCTTGACGCGGCTCGCTCTGCCCTCGTCGGACTCGTCGGCGTGTTCTCCTGTGTCTCGTGTACGTGGCCAGTCGTCGGGACCGTCGTAGCCGGACTTTTCGGCGGGACATCCGGTGCGACGGCTGTCGCATTCGATCTATCCTATCAGCTTTCCACGGTAGTCTTTCTCTCCTCGATTGCACTCCTGAAGTGGCGGCCCTCGTTCGGGAAGTAGCCGATTTCTCCGTTCGTACCGGAAAGCTA
>CAZEDI010000053.1:0-16180 GCA_964510865.1 uncultured Halobacteriales archaeon | reverse complement strand
CCGATGATGTCGCTCGTGGGGTCCTATGCCTTGTTTTCACTCCTCGGCTAAGAGACCACCTCGTTTGACCATCGGCCTCAGTCGTGGTCAGAGGCACCGCCTATCTACGAGAATCGTGCGCGAGTGGTAGGGTTGGTGTCTTTGATATCAAGACCGCTGTGCTGACTTGATCCTCTGAATTCAGCAGACCATTTTCGAACTATCCATCAATAGATAGGAACCGAGCGATAACTACGCGGCTTGAGATATCGGCAGATTCAGACCGATTTGGCCGATCAGAACGTCTCATAGAATCCCGACTATCGCTCTCTACAGTGTAGATAGTGAACGGTCCGGATATTCGATTCAGATGAGCAGGCTCGGTTTGATATAGCGCCCCTCTGATTCGTCGCCATGGCAGAAATCCCTTCACAAGGACTCACGTTTACTCACACTCGATTGCTCGTCAAGGACTATCGGACGTCCTTTCAGTTCTATCGTGATGTCCTCGGTTTGGATGTCGAATGGGGAAACGAGGACGGCGTCTATGCTGATTTCCGCACGGGTGATACGACACTTGCCTTGTTTGACCGGGGAGCGATGGCAGAGGCAGTCGGAACCAACCACACCATCGAAGACCCGGGACAGCAGGATGTGGTCTCGCTCATCTTCGAAGTCGAGAGCGTCGATGAGACATACGAACGGTTAGAAAACGAGGTGTCATTCATCACGGAGCCGCATGATCAACCCGGATGGGGGATACGAGTGGCCCACTTCCGGGATCCAGAGGGAACCCTGATCGAAATTAACGCACCCCTCGATAGAGGGGAGCGGTAACTACGCGGTTCATAATATCGGCCGATTCAGGTCGCTATTGTTGATTTGAACTCCTTGTAGAATCTCAGGCAACGAGATCACCAGCCCAGTCATCTCCCGCTGCTTTCCGGTATCCACACGGCTTTCTCGGCGCACGCCGCCTTTTTCGGGGATGTCCGCCGAGAAGACACTTCGCGAATTGGCCGATGCACAAGACGTCACGATCGGGGCGAGCATGTCAGCCGACACGTTCAGGCGGTATCCCGACGATCCCGCGCACGCTGACACGCTCTCACGCGAGTTCAACGCCGTCACGACCAGGAGTGAGCTGAAGATGGGCCCGCTGCGACCTGATCGCTACACCTACGACTTCGAGGACGCCGACGCGATCGTGAACTTCGGCGTCGAGAACGACATGACCGTCCGGGGTCACACGCTCATCTGGCACAGCCAGACGCCAAAGTGGTTCTATCCCTGGGAGTACACCGACGACCAAATCCGGGAGCTGCTTCGAGACCACATCCACACCGTCGCGGGGCGCTATCGCGAGAAGGTGGACGTCTGGGACGTCGTCAACGAGGCCATCTCGGTCGATGACGACGGGATCTTTCGCGAGACGGTCTGGTACGACGCCATGGGCGAAGAGTACCTGGACCTGGCCTTCGAGTGGGCCAATGAGGTCGCCCCCGGGGCCGACCTGTTTCTCAACGACTACGGCATGGACGGCATCAACCAGAAGTCCGACGCCATGTACGACCTCGTCCAGCGCTTGCTCGACCGCGGCGCCCCCATTGACGGCGTCGGCCTCCAGATGCACGCCTTCCGAGCACTGGACGCCCCCGATCCCGAGTCGATCGGCGAGAACATCGAGCGCTTCGAAGACCTCGGGCTGGACGTCCACGTGACCGAGATGGACGTGGCCTACGACCGCGCGACGGTGCCAGACGACCACCTCGAACACCAGGCCCAGTACTACCGGGACGTCCTGGAGGCCTGTCTCGAGAACGGCTGTGACACACTCATCACCTGGGGCCTCAACGACGCCAACTCGTGGCTGCGGGAGTTCGACACGAGCATCACGGACGACCCGTTGCTCTTCGACGAGCGCTTCAACCCCAAGCCAGCGTACGACGCCATCGTGGAGCTCCTCGAGAGCCGGGCCTGACCAGTTCCATCGCGGTCTGGCTGCAATTTCTCACTGTTGCTACTCTTACTAGGAGTAGTATTGCTTACCATCTGTCAGTGGGTGGGCGTTGGTTCACCTGACTGTATCGGGAGAATTGGAGACGCTGGTACCGGCGTACCGTTTTTTGGACACGAATGCTTTTTGATCCGATCCCCTGCATGTTCGCGTATGCTCACTGAAACGGAGTGGGAAGACGCCCGCCAACGCACGGTAGCACGACTTGCCGACGCGGGGTTCGAACTCACCGATGAAGAGGCACAGAACGTCGAAGTCGCGGATTTCGGGTTCGGTCGTCTCGAAGAGGTCGGACTCGAGCTCTTCACGTACGTCAACAACGACCGCTACTGTGCGAAGGAACTCGTGATGTTCCCCGGGCAGATCTGCCCCGAACACCGCCACCCGCCGTTCGATGAGTACCCGGGGAAACAGGAAACGCTCCGGTGTCGCGATGGTGTCGTCTACCTCTACGTCGAAGGTGAGGAGACATCAGACCCCACCGTCGAACCTCCCTTCAACGAGGAGCAGTATACCGTCAGCCACGAGATCGTGCTCGAACCGGGCGAACAGCACACCGTCGATCCCGACACGAAGCACTGGTTCGCTGCTGGTGAGGAGGGGGCGATCGTCAGTGAATTCTCCTCACCCAGTTACGACGAAAAGGACATCTTCACCGATCCCGAGATCCAGCGGATTCCTGAAGAGACATATTAATCAATTTGTCGACCGTGTCCTCCCTTGGCAATGAATTCGCGTACCACGCGATACCGCTGAAGCCGTTACCGGTACTTAATCCACAGAGACCTCGGTCTCGCTCCCGTACACGCGTGCGCTCCAAGGCACCTCGCGGAATTCCCGTTCGCCATCGATTGTAACCGTCGCCGTACTCTCGATATCGGCAGCAGATCGGCCAACGCGGAACTCGAACTCGCCAGGCTCGACGACGAGGTCCATGTCCTGGTCGTGTGAGGCGAGCTGGTCGGTCTCGACGCGGAAGGTCACGGCAGCGGACTCCCCGGGCTCGAGGTGGACGCGCTGGAAGCCCACGAGCTCCTGGACGGGCCGCGCGAGCGAGGGAGTGACCTCGTGACTGTAGAGCTGGACGACCTCGTGACCGGCTTCGTCGCCGGTATTCTCGACATCGACGGTCGCTTCGATCGTCCCGGCGGGCCCGATGGTGTCAGCGGCGAGCTCGAGATCGCCATAGGTGAAGTCGGTGTATGAGAGACCGTGACCGAACGGGTAGAGCGGTTCGCTGTCCGTGTAGACGTGTGTTTCGTGCGCGCTGTTCGGGCGACGGGCGTAGTACACGGGAAGCTGCCCGACGTGTTTCGGGATCGAGAGGGGCAACCGGCCACTGGGATTGTACTCGCCGAGGATCACATCCGCAATGCCAGTGCCACCTTCTTCCCCGGGAAGCCAGGCGTGGAGGATTGCCGGGACGTGCGCATCCATCCACGTGACCGAATGGGGTTTCCCGCTGACGAGGACGCCAACGACAGGGGTACCTGTTTCCTGAACCGCCTCGACGAGCTGTTGCTGGACACCGGGAAGTTCGAGGTCGGTGACGTCACAGCCCTCGCCACTCGTGGGCCGGTAGGGTCGATTCTCCTCGCTCGGATCGGCGAACGAAACAGCGGACCGGGCACCGACACAGACGATCGCGACCTCGGCGTCTTCGGCAGCTTCGACCGCTTGTTCGATCTCGTCGGTCGAGGACCCCGTCGTCGTACACCCCTCGACATATTCGACGACGTCGTCTCCGAGTCGCTCCGTCAGCGCCTCCCGTGGCGTGACGACGTGACGGTTTGACTCCTTCTCGGGGTAGTGGGCGGCAAAGGCATAGTCCCCGAGCTGACCCGTCGGCGAATCGGCCTTCGGTCCGAGGAGGGCGACCGATTCCGGATCGTCGAGTGGGAGCAGGTCGTCGTTCTTGAGGAGCGTGACGGACTCACGGCCGAGCGTGCGAGCGTAGTCACGAAACGCATCCGGGCCGAACACGTCATCGGTGTCGGAGACGTGGACTTCGTACTCCTCGAAGAGCCCCTTTCGGAACTTCTGGCGGAGCACGCGGCGGACGGATTCATCAACGGTCTCCTCCGCGAGGTCGCCCTCTTCGACCGCCTCGACGAGTTCGTCGTATACCTCGACTTGTGGGAGTTCGACGTCGATACCCGCCTCGAGTGCCTGGATCGCCGCCTCTTTGCCCGTTGCCGCAACGCCGTGTTCGTCACGGAGGAAGCGGACGCTGAAGTAGTCCGAGACCACGGTCCCATCGAAGTCCCACTCGCCACGGAGGATACCCGTAAGGAGCGATTCGTCCTTCGCGCACGGGACGCCGTCGACGTCGTGGTAGGCGTTCATGATGGACTCGACGTTCGCCTTCCTGACTGCGGCCTCGAAGGGGAACAGGTGCACCTCGCGGAATTCCCGTTCGCCGAGCTGCACGGTCGAGCGGTTCTTGCCACCCTCCCCGACACCGTGACCAGCGAAGTGTTTCGCCGTCGCCGAGATGCCTTCGCTGGGGTCCGATCCTTGGAGTCCGTCGATATAGGCGCAGGCCATCTCCGCGACGAGGAGCGGATCCTCGCCGAACGTCTCTTCTGTTCGGCCCCACCGGGGATCACGCGCGATATCGAGTACCGGTGAGAGGGCGTGAGCAGTCCCGATCGAGCTCATCTGCTGGC
The DNA here is from genome assembly GCA_964510865.1 of uncultured Halobacteriales archaeon. Classification (GTDB taxonomy): domain Archaea; phylum Halobacteriota; class Halobacteria; order Halobacteriales; family Hikarchaeaceae; genus CAZEDI01. Next base: position 11,515 of record CAZEDI010000053.1, on the reverse strand, counting down.
GAATCCGGTCGGTCATGCCCTCGACGAGTTCGGGCTCCCAGGTGCTCGCCAGACCGATTCCCTGTGGGAATGTCGTCCCATCCGGTCCCATGTACCCGCTCAGGCATTCCTCGTGGGGGATCGCAGGGATTCCGTGGCGGGATTCCTCGACCACGATCGCCTGGAGTTCGTCAGTGATCTCCGCGGCACGCTCTGGCTCCAATCCGCCGCCCCCCGCGACGCGGGTGAGGTGGCCGATGCCATTCGCGAGGACGGCTCGCGCCGAGTCAGGATCGAAGGTTCCCTCGTCGTCGAGGAACGCCTCCTCGTCGTCGGGGGAGCCCGAGACGGGAATCGGGGAGGCTGACGTGAGCTGTGCAACCTTCTCCTCTAGTGTCATGCGGCCCAGGAGATCCTCCACACGACGTGCCGTCGGTAACGATGCGTCCAGGTAGTCCGGTGAGTCGTCTGCGGTCACACTCTGGGGCATGTGGGACGGTGGCTAAACACTTGCCCTCTCGCACGAAGGGCCACGTACGATCACTGTCTCCTGCAATCAGCCGAACCCTACACCACGTGAGAATACGGGAATGGAAAGGATACCACCAACCTGTGTCTATCGATCACTAATTCGCTTAGAAAGTGTGTGTTTGTAAACAATCGGTTTTATAATCTATCGGTTCGTTGCAGGACATGTAATGATACGGTACGAGTGTAAGTCTTGTGGGACAACCGTTCAGGGCAGTGCCTACCGTGCGACATGTCCGGAATGTGGCGGTGTGCTCGCCCGCCGGCGTCGAGCCAGCTCCTAACTCTGTCGCCCCGGATTGTCTGCAACGGATCGACTCTCCCGCTGACGTCTGGCCCTCCCATACGCAGTCCCGTGACGGTTACACACAGTCCCCATCGATTTTGTTTCTCGACTATCAGGACTCCATATGGATAAGCAGCGAATTCGCGAGCGGATCTGGGACGAAATCGAGGACACGGGGGTGGCACGGTTCCCATTTCCACCCCACGGCCGGATTCCGAACTTCGACGGCGCTGGCGCAGCCGCGGAGCGACTCGCACAGACGGACGAATGGGACACGGCAACATCCCTAAAGTCCAATCCCGACGCCCCACAGCTCCCGGTCAGGCGTGCCGCCCTACGTGCTGGAAAAACAGTGTACATCGCCGTCCCTCGACTCGCCGACGAGCAGCCGTTCATTCGACTCGATCCCGCGGAGATCGATGACCTCGATCGTGCCGCAACGATCGGCGGATCGGCTGAACTCGGGACACCGGTGGCTCTGGAGGAACTGGACGAAATCGACCTCATCGTGAGCGGTAGCGTCGCCGTCTCCCCTGACGGCACCCGGATCGGAAAGGGGGAAGGATATAGCGACCTCGAATTCGCCCTCCTTCGAGAGGTTGGACTCGTCGACGACGGCACACCGACGGTAACGACGGTCCACGAACGGCAGGTCGTCGACGGGGAACTCCCGAGCGGAAGTCACGACGTCTCGATGGACGTTGTCGTCACGCCGGGCCGTGTTATCCGAACCGGCGCGTCGGGTAGCCCCGCGGGGATCCAGTGGGACGCGCTGTCCGAGGAGCAGATCGCGGAGATTCCCGTTCTCCGGGAGCGTCGTCCGTGAGCGCTGTTCGGCGCGAGGCTTATGGAGGTCGTCTCCATAGCTCACCCCGAGTCGCCACCCACACCGAATTTCCGGAAGGGCGACTTCGCGCATGACGAACGCCTACCCACTCACCCCCGCGACGTTCGCGACGCTCCTCCGTCGCTTCGATGATGAGGGACTGGCCGCGTTCGTCGGCGAACTACGGCTGAAAGAGGGGTGGGATGTCGATGTCGAGGGAGACACGGTTACCATAACTCGAGGCGAGCCCCGTGACGAACGTCGCCGCGTGCGTGCCGTCGCCGATACGCGAACGCGCCTGGACCGTCTGCTCAAGCGGGATGTCACCGTCCCCGATCTCGAGGACGTTGACGTGCTCGTCGTCGGAGCCCACGATCTCGACGGTGTCCGCGACGTCGCCGAGGATGCTGGCGTCTCCGTGATCGACGCCGAGGAGCTGTACTACCAGTTGCTCTATGCAGTGGACAGAACGACCTGTCGGGCGATGTGTCGTCGTCACCTCGGGATTGCCATCGAACCCCTCCCGCCGGCCAAACGATCCGCGAGCCGCTACCGACTTCGCGTGGAACGACTCCTCGAGCAGGTCAAGGATGATCGACGCAGGATCGCGGGTGCTACCGCGGTGATCGTACTCGTGATCGCCATTGCAACGATCGGGGTTATCGGGACGGGTGCGGGTCCGTCCTTACAACCGGGAGGGGGTATCACACCTGTGGCAGATTTGAACGAGATTACCCCCGTTGGCATGGGAGCGGAATCGGCGGGGCCTTCGTGGGAGACGACCACAGCGGTTTCGACACCCGATCCCGATATCCTCCTCGGAAATCTGGGTGGTGCAACGTTCCGGAACGGATCGGCGTATTATCCCTCGCCGAGGATTGCCGTCCAGCAGTTCGCTCTCCACGTCCGTGCGAGTCATCGATCGAGCCGATTCGCCACCGTCGCCTGGCGAGCGTTCGATGAACAGCACCGCCCCAACTACAACACGTTCCTCGGGAAGATCCACGCGGGCAATTACAGACGGCTCAGCGACTTTGATCAACTCCAGTTCGGGAGGGTAGAAGGACTACCCCCGCTACAGAGCAACGAAACGGTTCGACGTGGCTACCTCTCGGTCTTCCGGGACGGCTACCGAACCGTGTTCGGCTATGTCGCCGTCTGTCGTGAACAAAATCAGCCAGATGACGACACGTGTTGGCAGCTCCAGGACGTCGTGCTGTTGAGCGATCCGACCCGATCGACCCCCATGGACTGGGCATCGACGACGGACCACTCGGACACCCCGACGATGACGCAGACCCCGAGATCCGAGCAGGAGTCGAGTACCCCGTCGTCAAACGGCACGCCGACACCTTGATTGTATGCCGTTCTATCGAACTGCGTTCAGAACCACCCGGATGCCGGATCGACACGGTTTCGGGGCTCCTCTCCACGGAGCACGCGCCCGACGTCTCCGGCGAGGCTTTCGCTGAGCTCGACGCGCGAGGCCTCGGAGTACCACCCGACGTGTGGCGACAGGACCACGTCGTCCCGCTCGTGTAGCGCTGCGTCACCAGGGGGTTCGTCCTCCCGGACGTCGAGTCCGGCAGCGTCGATGTGTCCAGACTCGAGGGCTCGAACGAGGGCGTTCTCGTCGACGATCGGCCCACGGGCGGTGTTCACGAGGATTGCGTTCTCTCGCATCGCGGCAAACGCCTCGTCATCGAACATCCCACGCGTCTCATCGGTGAGGGGCGCGTGAATCGAAACTGCATCTGCGCGCTCGAGGAGTGTCGTGAATCCCACCGCCTTGACACCCGCATCAGCCAGTACATCCGTGTCGACGTACGGATCGTATGCGAGGACGTCGACATCGAATCCGCGTAGTTTTTCAGCCATCCGTCTGGCGATCTTCCCGAAGGCAATGAGACCGACCGTTGATCCTGCAAGTCGCTGAATGGGCTGGCCGACCGTCCACTCCCAGTCACCGTCTTTGACAGCGTGGTCATACACCCCGAGTCGTCGGAGACACGAGAGGAGGAGGCCGATCGCGTGTGTCGAAACCTCGTCGATACAGTAATCGGGAACGTTCACGACTACCACTCCCCGTGCGTCGGCTGCATCGATCGCGACGTTATCCACGCCGATACCCGCCCGTCCAACGACGACCAATTGCTCGAGTTCCTGGAGAACGTGGGCAGAGACCGGTGTATTTGCGTCGACGATCAGCGCATCTGCGCCGGCAGCCTCTTTGATGAGAACGTCCTCCCGGTGGGCGACTGTCGCCTCTATGGAAACATCGAGCCCCTCGAACGCATCCTCGATGGTTTCGAGGTCGGTCGTCTTCGCATCGGAGACGAGTACTCGCCGGGTCATGCCGGACCCTCGTCCGGGAGGGTAAAAGGTCGTTGCGACGTGCGGGTCGAGTCGACGGCCATGACACAACCCTCAAGGGAAGACCGGTTCCATGGGGCGACGATGGACACCAGCCACGAGGTCGTCCTCGGGGACGCACGCTCGCTTGCCCCCGACGGACAGATCGACCTCGTCGTCACCTCGCCCCCGTACCCGATGATCGAGATGTGGGACAGCGCGTTTGAGCGGATGAATCCCGCGATCGCCGCCGCGCTGGATCGTGGCGAGGGCGTTCGCGCCTTTGAACTGATGCACGCCGAACTCGACGCTGTCTGGGACCGTCTCTCGATCGTCATTCGGGAAGGGGGAATCGTTGCAGTCAACGTTGGTGATGCAACCCGGTCACTGGATGACTTCCAGCTCTACCCGAACCATGCCCGAATCACGCGTGCCTTCCTCGATCGTGGGTTTCAGCCCCTCCCGCCGGTACTCTGGCACAAGCCCACGAATCGCGCGACCAAGTTCATGGGTTCGGGAATGCTTCCCCCAAATGCGTACGTTACACTCGAACACGAGTTCGTGCTCCTCTTTCGCCGCGGGACGGCGCGCTCGCTGGAGCCGAACGCCGATAACCGCTATGAGAGCGCCTATTTCTGGGAGGAGCGCAACCGGTGGTTCTCGGATCGGTGGACGGTCAACGGTGAGGACCAGGCCGTCGAGGAGGGCGAGCGAGCGCGCTCTGGCGCCTTTCCGCTCGAGATCCCGTACCGCCTGATCAACATGTTCTCGGTGCATGGTGACACCGTGCTCGACCCGTTCTGGGGCACTGGGACGACCACCGTGGCCGCAATGCTCGCCGGACGTAACTCGATGGGGTGGGAAGTGGATCACGATCTCGTCCACGCATTCGACGAGCGACTCGATGGGATCACCGATCGCTCACGGGAACGGGGTCACGAGCGCCTCCGTCGTCACCGGGAGTTCGTCGAGACGGAACGGGCAGAAGGGCGGGCGTTCGACTACGAAGCTGAGCACTACGATGTCCCTGTCCGCACGAAACAGGAGCGAGGGATCAGGCTGTACAGTGTCGACGAGGTCACCGGCGAGATGGACGAGGATCGGGGCCGCTGGATCGCGGCCCACGAGCCGATTGACCCGTAATTGGGAGCTAATTTAAAATCTGCTGCCAGACTGCACCTGCATAAAAGCCGCTGATGGAGACAAACGTCGTCGGTATCCTCGTTCGTCGAAGCCGTCGACTCGTCCGAGCCCGGGTAGACGACATCACCCTCTCGTCCTCTTTACCGTGAGACGTCACTCCCCGTGGATAGTTTCGTGAAACCCGAGGACGAGTGCGGGGACGACCACGATGAAGAGATGCTCCTCGATCGGGATCCCGAGGAGTTCGACACCTATCCGACGTTCGATCGCAAAAATCCCGATCTCGAGGGAGTACCAGTCCCAGAGATAGGCGATCGGGTAGAGCACGAGGATCGTCTTCGCAGCCCGGTGGAGGGCATCGGCGCGGATAAGAAGGGCAAATGCGATCGCCCCGAACACGATCTCGCTGGCGAGGTACGTATAGTCGCCAAAGAAGGCGGCAAGATCGGGGACGGCGAGTGAAAATTGAGAGAGCACGTGTCTCCCTCCGGTGCATTACCCTAAAAAGGCCCCGGCGATTCCTGGAACTCCGTGCATGTTAAGCTTCAAGGCCGTCGCAAGCACAGTTCAGCTATGGACATCTCCGAGATCGCGACCCAGGAGTTTCTGGAGGTCGATGTCGACGAGCGCCTGGGCAAACTGGGCTCGATATTCGAGGAGGAAAATCCGAAAGCTGTCATCGTCACCGACGACGGCGCGTACGAAGGGGTCGTCACACAAAAGCAATTAGTGAGTTCGCACATCGAGGACGACACCAGGGTCGGTGCGATCGTCAAGCCAGCACCACGAGTTCGTCGCTATGAGGACGTCCGTGACACCGCCCGGATGTTGGTCGAGGGAAATACGAAGGCCGCACCCGTGTATGAAGGCGAAGCCCTCTGGGGGATCATCGACGAGGATGCCATCCTCGAGGCGGTGCTCGAGAACCTCGACGCGCTGACCGTGAACGACGTCTACACCCAGAACGTCATCACGGTCACCGAAGAGGACGACATCGGCCGCGTGATCAATCTCCTTCGGGAACACGGTGTCTCTCGTCTCCCCGTCGTCAACGAGAACGGCTACCTGACCGGGGTTGTCACCACCTACGACATCGTGGATTTCGTCACGCGTAACATGCAGCGCGCCACGCGGGGCGATCGCTCGGGAGATCGTGAGCGAATGCTCGACTTACCCGCCTACGACGTGATGTCCTCGCCGGTCGAAACGACGACCCCAGATGTGAGCCTTCGAGATGCCGTGAAGAGCATGCTCGTGAACGACTATGCCGGGCTCGTTGTCACCCATGACGTAGACGATCGTGTCGTCGAGGGCATCGTCACGAAGACGGACGTCCTGCGAGCGCTCACCTTCACCGAAGAGGACCACCTCGATGTCCAGGTCACAAACGTCGACCTGCTCGATACCGTCACGCGCCAGGAGATCCGCGAGGCCATCCAGGAAGTGGCATCGAAGTATGAGGACATGCGCGTCCATCACGCCCACGTCCGCTTCCACAAGCACAAGGAGAAACTCCGCGGGACGCCCCTGATTCGATCCCAGATCCGGTTACGGACGAACCGTGGCCAGGTCGCCGGGTCCGGAGAGGGATACGGCGCGGAAAATGCCTTCTACGTCGCGCTCGATAAGCTCGAACGGAACGTCCTCGAACTGAAGGGCATTACTCACGACGAAGAATACCGTGGCCAGTTACTCCGAAAGCTCGGAGAATTATAGTCACAGATACGCTGACCTGTTTCCGGAAACTCGGTCACGAGAATCGGTCTGATGACGGGTCGCTCGGTCGTCCCTCACCGACCCCCGTAATCCCCTCTTCCGTGATTCGAAAGCGTGCATTCTCGCCAGCCGGTTTTGCCCGGTGCTTCTCGAGTGTTGCGCGACGGTTTCCGCCGCGAAAACGGTCCAGTCGGACGATCGTTGCGGTCCAATGTTCCAGGGTATTGCCACCGAGCGGACGGATCTGGTCGCTGTCGGGATCGGTGTAGACCTGGTTCGTGACAACAACTGCGAGCTCGTGTTTTCGCGCCAGCGAGAGGAGCGACGTGAGCTGGCGAGCCACGTCCCTGAGCGTCTCTCCCTCGTCTTCATCAGAGCGCTCGAGCCGGTAGAAGCCGGTGGCGGAGTCGAGGACGATCAGATCTGCCCCTGGGGCCAGTTCTTCGGCATTGCGAACGGCCTCGCGTTGCTCGTCGAAGTCGTGAACCTCCGAGATGACGATCCGGTCGGGGAGATCCTCGTCGTCATACGTATCGGCAAACTGACGGAAGCGTTCGATCGAGAGCCCCTCCGTGTCGATGTAGAGTGCGGTCCCGCCGGTCGCAGCGACCTCGACGGCCGCCGACAGGGCGACGTTCGTCTTACCCGCTGCTGGCGGGCCGTAAAACTGGGTGATCGCTCCACGCTCGAGACTTCCCGAAAGCAGCGAATCGAGAGCGTCACACCCTGTCGAGATACCGTCGGTCACGACCTGCCGTAATCGGGGTGGTGCCAAAACCCCACCGGATGGGTGCAGACTACCACCGTAGCCGTCTACATTCCATCGTGCGTGGGGCCTACTGAACACCCGCCGGGGTGCGCCGAACGACTTTTGATCGGACGCGACCTCCATTCGACGTGTGATCGTCGTTGCGACGGACGATTTCGAACTCTATCACGACCTGGTGCAGGAGCTCCGCGACCGAGGTGTGACGTTTACGACGGTCAGACCCGGAGAACCCCTTCCCGGGGAGGCCGGTACGGTAATCACGGCCGAGGACGACAGCAAGCCGGACGATGTTGACGTCGTCGTCGCGGACCCCGCCCACGTACGAGATGCTGTCGAGGAGGCCCTCGAGAGTGTTCGTGATCCCTCCGGCCAACGGATCGTCGGGGTCGACCCCGGGACGAACCCTGGAATCGCTGTCCTTGCCGGGAACGAAATCGTCGCTGCGTTCCAGGTCCCGCTCGATCAAGCGGCACGGACAATTCGGAATGAAGTCGAGGGGTCACCCGATGCAATCGTCAGGATCGGGGACGGTGCTCGAATACGCGGATCCACGCTGATAGACGACCTGCCGGATGTCCAAATTGAACTCGTCGACGAGACGGGAACGACACCACATCTGGGGCAGGGAGCGCGGGGAATGGGTGACGTGCTAGCCGCGGTGAACATTGCCCAGCGCGATGGCGACGTGATAGAGACGCGGGCAGTCGAACCCACGGCGGGGGAGATTCAGACGATCAAGACAGCCTCGCGGGAGCGGTCGGCCGAAAACCGGGCGATTACTGCAGCGCTCGCCCGGCGAGTCGCGCGGGGCGAACTTACGATTGACGAGGCACTTGCGGAACACCGTGATAGGTGACGGTCGCCGCCTGGCGAGGGAGTGTGTCCGTTCCTGGCACTAACGGATCCAAACACCGGTTCCGAACGCGTTTTCACTTCCTGAGAATCTGTCTACCCCCTTACGGTGTGCTGGCACAGAGATTCACACGTAGAGGTGACAACTATGGCATCCCAATTCCACGGCGGCCTCCTCGGGGAGGCAGCCCCACGTGAGCTGACCGGCGCGTGGGGGCAGTACTGGATCGCCGTCCTCCGAGTGATCACCGGCTGGTGGTTCCTCCACGCGGGACTCACGAAACTACTCGAAAACGGGCTCGAATACAGTTACGGGCCAGTCTACCTGCAAGGCATGGGCGATACGAGCATCGGGCCGCTCGCGACGTGGATGGGGACCAACCTCGCATGGTTCATCGAGCCCGCCGTCCCCCTGTTCGAGGTCCTGATCGGCCTTGCCCTGATCGTCGGGCTCCTGACCCGGCTCGCGGCCGTCGGCGGCGTGTTCTTCATGAGCCTGTTCTGGGTCGGAAACGCCGACTTCGGACACGGCGTGGTCAACGGCGACCTCATGGGACTGCTGTTGTTCCTGACGATGATCGTGTTCGCGGCCGGTCGGTACTATGGGCTCGATGCGATCATCGAGAGAACCCGATTCGTGGAGACCCACCCGCGACTGCGATACCTGCTCGGCTGACGAGGTGAGATATCATGACAGACAACGACATGGATCCGATAGACAGGATGGCGATGCTTCTCGGAACCGGGCTGATGCTCCTCGGCATCGTCGTCCTCGGCATAGTGGAAGTGATCGCCGGAGAACCGTACGGTGCAGTTCCGCTGACCAACGATGCTGGAAACGTGGTCGCCACACCGGCTGTCGACCCCACCATCCGGACAGGCGTGGTGGTCGCTGGTCTCATCGTCCTGCTGCTCTGGGCGATCTACAAACTGGTGACGCCAGTGATGGGCGGCGGTCGAATGACCGGTGCGGATGCATCCACCAGGTGACTACTGTCTCGTGCTCGAGGTGTTGTTTCAGGATTCCTCGTCGCGCACACGGTTCTCCGCTCGACGCAGTACTTCCCGAACCGGAAGGCCTGACTCGTCCGCAACGGCTCGTGCATCATCGAACTCGCCGCTCACATCATATATCTCGCCACCTGCGCTCGCCACCTTCACGTCGACCTCGTACGCCTGTCCGTCGATCTGGAGTTCGACGGTGTCGAGTGTCCGGTCCGCGACCCACCGATGGCTGGCACCTGCGTCCCGAACACCGAGCGTCCCTGTCTCCTCGGCGAGCCTCGTCGCCACTCGCTCAGCGTCGGCAGGGTGCGTGACGATCTTCACGAGGTGTCCGGGGCGGCTCTTCTTCATCGTCGTTGGAACGATAGACACATCCAGCGCCCCCACATCGACGAGCCGAGTCTGTAGCCCGCCAAGCACTTCGGGGGTGGCATCATCGAGGTGCGTCTCGAGAACAGTGATCGGCTCCTGACGGAGGCGCTCTCGGGTCTCGCCGAGGAGTGCCCTGAGAACGTTCGGCCGGTCGGTGAAATCGTGATCCCCGGCCCCGTACCCCGCAGACTCGACGCGGAGGGGTGGAAGCATATCGATACCCTCGGCAACGTGGGCGAGTATCGCCGCCCCCGTCGGAGTGAGGAGTTCAGCCGTGATCGGCCCACCCCTGAGCTCCCACTCGGCGATCTGTGCGATCTCGATGACTGCTGGCGTCGGGATGGGGTATGTCCCGTGGCTCATATCGACCTCGCCATCCCCCGTCGCGAGTGGGGTGGTCACCACGCGCTCCGGATCGAGATCGTCGAGCAGGAGACAACTCCCAATGACATCTGCGATCGCATCGTCCGCGCCTACTTCGTGAAAGTGCGTGTCCGTGAGCTCCGTCCCGTGGACAGCCGCCTCAGCCTCGCCGAGAATTTCGAAAATAGCGGTGGCATCTGCTTCGATCACCGCCCCGAGGTCTAATCCCTCCACGATCTCGATCACTTCCTCGTAGGCCCGATGGGGGCCGTGTCCCTCGGCGGGTGTGTGATCGTCATGCGAGTGATCGGCCGAACAGTCGTCTACGATCCGAACATCGACAGTCGTTGCCGCGATACCGTTCTTCGTCGTCTCGCCCACGTCGTACTCGAGATCGAGCCCTGTTTCGACCGGCTCGAGGACGGCAGGGTCGGCCCCCGCGGCGAGCAATGCCCCGAGGATCATGTCCCCACTTGCGCCCATCCGTCCGTCGAAGGCGAGTGTCCGCATACGGAGACGGCAGGGCCGCGACGCGAAAAAGTACCCGATCCGGAGTCCGGAAAGCATGAGAAGTTTGTAACACACCAAACGGTCATGGGGCGGGAGATCGAGAATGGCCCCTATGGACCCGCACGACCCGATCCTCTGGGATCGTCTCGAAACCGTCCGATCGGAACCCCGACTCCGGGAGGTCTTCGACGCACATTCGGAGGAGGTGACAAATCGTGCGACGTTCCAGGAGGCAGTCGATCAGCTCAAGGAACTCGTTCGAGGGGACCCAGACATTCCCGCACCAGATCAAGGGGTCGCATTTGTCTTTGCGTACCTCCTCGAACGCGAGACAGCGTGGGACATCACCGAGGAGTTCTCCACGACGGAGATCGGGACGGCTCGGTCGCTTCTCGATCGACGGCCCGACGCGAGTACCCTCGAGCGACTGTTCTGGGAGGAGAGACGGGTCCCCTGGTGGGTGGCCGTCTCGCTGGGAGTGCACTACACGCTGATCATCTATTGGCTGTGGGAAGCCGATATCCCGCTGATGCGCCGAAACGTGCCCGCGACTCAGTTCGACGCGCTCGATCTAGACGAGTAGTGCCGCACTGGCCTGATTACCGGGCTGACGTGATCATATCCGGAGCGATTGGTCAAATAAATATCACGTTTCTGGGGGTCAGCGCGTGTTGGTCCCTCACAAAAGGCCCCCGGTGATGGGGGGTAGCAAAAAGCATATCTCCGGGCACCTCCGATCCTCCGTACGTCCACAGTCGACCATGAACGAAGTCCAACTGGAGGTGGCGAAGGCCTACCCCAACGACTCCGGGCG
>CAZEDI010000052.1:0-16702 GCA_964510865.1 uncultured Halobacteriales archaeon | reverse complement strand
ATCTCGATCGGTATCTCACTGGCGACGAGGAGGAACCCGAAGACGAACCAATTCGAATCGAGGTCGAGGAAGCTTCCCCTGACGAGGAGTAAACCGACGGGCCGTGCTCCGATGACTGGGACACCCTCCACAGATACATGTTATGTAGCCATCGGCGGGACCTTTGATCCAATCACGACGGACATCGGGCTCTCCTGGAGTGTGCATTTGAACTCGGCGACGTGACGGTCGGGCTGACAAGTGATGAACCCGCCGCCAAGACAAAGAGACATGATCGGTACGTACGACCTTTTCCGGGACGGAAGGCGGCCCTTGCAGACGAGCGTCGGTCGTTTGCTGCCGAACACGGTCGCACTTTGAAAATATGGATACTGAGTGAACCGACTGACATTGCTACCGGACCACAGTTCGATGCAGTCGTCGTGTTTCCGGAGACAGAACCTGGCGGCCATCGAATTAATATGATCCGCAAAGACCACGATCTCGAACCGCTCCAATTCGTAGTCGTCGATCCTGTCCGTGCAGAGGATGGAGAGATCATCTCCAGCACTCGGATCGCGCACGGTGAAATCGACGAACACGGCACTCCCACACCTCGTGCAGTCGGGCGTATCTACTCCTGTACGTGACTCACCAGCCGGGTGATTCGAAGCCAGCCGATTCAAGAAGTGGCTTCCAGCGTCGTTGGAGGGCGAGTCGTGAGATACCCACTGCCTCAGCGACACGGGACTGTGATCTGGATTCCCCGGTCAAGCGTGTCGCAGCATAGAGTGCGGCTCCGATCGCCGCAGGTTTCGACCGATCCGAATCCGGGACGCCTCCAAGGAAGAGTTCTCCAGCGGTGGACGCCGCTTCGTCACTCAAATCCAGCTCGTCTGCGGCATCCCGCAGTTCGTCAAGCCAGACCTGGTGTTCTACTCTGTCGCTCGCTCGATGCACACGTGAAGGCAGGGTTTGGAAGACTATAAACAGTGGCGACCAAGACGATACGATGTTTTTTCCACGAGACGTGAGTTGCTTTCATGACCTCAGTGTAAAGCATCACCCTGAGAGGCTTCGTCGTGCGTGAGGCGAACTGAAGGGCTTAAGCCGGACCCGTTATTGGCTAGTCGTGCGCGCGGGTAGCCAAGCCAGGCCAACGGCGCAGCGCTTAGGACGCTGTCCCGTAGGGGTCCGCCGGTTCGAATCCGGTCCCGCGCATACCAATCAGTACACGAATTCCAGCAAATCAACGTATATTGTAAGGTCACGTCGGCCGGTCATGTCCATGGCCGATCGCAAGTGCGATTGCATTCGTCCCGATGAGTCCGACAAACCCCAGCGGGTACGTTGTCGCCAGACCGAGAGCGATCATCGGGAGGTAGATGAGCGGCAGTGCGACCGCGAGCCAAAACGCGACGAACTGAATGACTCCGACCACAGGACGGAGAAACGGTCCGAAAGACGTCGACACGTCCCGTGGCGGGTTTTGGTCGTGGGGAGTGAGCGTGTCGGATGACATGGGGACCTCATATCCACACATGACTGGCCCTAATGAATACCTCTCGGAGAGTACAATAACAGCTTGAGTCTCGACGCTATCGGCGATGTCTCGCGAGACCAACATTTTTGACCCAGGCGTTCAAACGTCGAATGATGCAGTCTGTACGCCAGGGGCTCCGAGAGGGCGAGATCGTCAAGGACACCTACGAGCGGCTGGAATGTGCGGAGTGTGGTGTCCAACTCGGGACGCGGGACGAGTCAGACCAAGTTGGGTCCATCCGAGAGTGTCCACGATGTGGCCAGGAGTGGGAACAGGTTTAGCAGTCATCTCCGTGATCATCGGCCGCGTCCGCACGCCTGATCACTCGCTCAGCTTGACGAACGATGGGCGTATCAATCATCTCATCGTCAAGCCGAAACACGCCGTCGTTCGCTTCGTCACTCGCAGCTACGATCCGCCGCGCCCGAGCTAGCTCGTCTTTATCTGGCGTGAAGGCATCATTGATAATAGATACCTGATCCGGATGGATCGCGGCTTTGCCATCAAATCCTAGGGTTCGAGCGAATCGAGCCTCTTCGCGGAGGCCATTCGTATCCGTGATATCCGGATAAATCGTGTCTATCGCATCTACGTTAGCGGCTGCTGCAGCCAAGACGACATGTTCGCGCGCATGAAGCACTTCGGTACCCTCGGCCGTTCGGGTTGCCCCCATGTCGGCGGCCAAATCCTCCGCCCCAAAGAACAGGCCGTCAACGAGTGGGACGTCGGCGATAGTTTCGGCGTGGAGAACACCCCGAGCGGATTCAATCAAGACGAGTACGGGGCAATCTGCGTCACCCTCATCGAGGAGGCGGGTTAGATTCTCCACTTCATCTGCGGATTCTACCTTCGGGAGCATGACGCTATCAGGCATCGAACCAGTCAGGACTACCTCAAGGTCTGCTGCAGCACCAGTATCGATCGGGTTCAGGCGGACACAGACTTCGGCTTCGGGATCGAACGTTTGATCAGCGAGAACAGTCCGAATCGTTTGTCGTGCCTGATCCTTTTGGGCAGGGCCGACGGCGTCTTCTAAATCGAAAACGAGGACGTCGGCACCACTATTCGGTGCTTTCCTGAGCATGGAGGGGCGGTTGCCTGGGGTGAAGAGAAGACTCCGTCTGGCCATGAGCGATATGACGGCTGCATCCCCCATAGTCCGTTCGACGACGTCGTGACCAAGGCCGACCATCAATGTTTTGCGCAGTCTCCTCGTTGAAGTGGCCATGTCCGGCCTGTATTACGAGGAGTTCGAGGTCGGCGAGACGATCACACACGAGCGACGACGCACGGTGAGTGAATCGGATAACCAACGATTCTGTGATCTGACGATGAACCAACAACCCCTCCATCTCGATGACGTGTTCGCGACACAGAGCGAGTTCGGGGAACGAGTCGTCAATGGTCTCTATACGATGGCCCTCGCTGTGGGTCTCTCCATCCCGGAGACGACTGATGGGACGATCGTTGCCAATCTCTCCTATGAAAACGTCGAACACCCGAACCCAGTCTACCACGGGGACACGATCCGAGCTCAGTCAACAGTGACGGACAAGAGAGAAACGTCCGATGGGGAACGAGGTGTCGTCACCATTCATGTCGAGGTATTTGTCGTGGATGGAACCGATGATGGTCAAGAAGAGCTTGTTTGCTCATTCGACCGGACTGTGTTGTCCGTGAAACGCGAGTGAACCGGGAGAGGATCACGGATTGCTCTTTTCCGAGTACAGCGCTGGTCACAGTATCGTTCCGTGTTTCTTTTGGGGGAGGTCTTTCTCGATCCCGTCATACGTCGCAAATCGCTCTACGAGCTCCTCACGGAGCGTCGATGGCGGGACGATTTCGTCGATCACGACCTCGGACGCCATTCGATGAACGTCGATGTCCTGTCGGTACTCCTCGCGGAGTTCTTCTTCTCTGCGGGCCCGATCGTCCTCGTCTTCGATCTCGGATAGTTCATTGGCGTAAACGGCGTTGATCGCTGCTTCCGGCCCCATGATAGCGATTTCGCCGGAAGGGAGGGCAATTGTGGCTTCCGGCTCGTACGCTGGACCTGACATCGCGTAGATCCCTGCACCGTAGGCTTTCCTGACAATTACCGAAATTTTCGGGACCGTAGCGGCAGAGGTCGCATAGATCATCTTCTTTCCTGCCTCGAGAATCCCGTCCTTCTCCACCTCCGAGCCGGCCATAAACCCGGGTGTATCACAGAGGTAGAGCAAGGGGATGCCGTAGGCGTCACAGGTCCAGACGAACTCGGCTGCTTTCTCTGCGGAGTCTGGGAAGATTGCACCGGCGCGTCGACGGGGCTGATTGGCGACGACCCCGACAACCTGTCCATCGATTCGGGCAAATGCGGTGATGATCTCGGATCCATAGTCCGGCTTCAATTCGAAGAAGGAATCCGCATCGACGAGCCGTTCGAGTATATCTCGGATATCGTATCCCTTGTTCGGTTCCTGCGGGATCACACTGTCAATTCCAGTCGGAGACGCGGCCGGTTCTCGAGGAGCAACAGATGGAGGATCATCCGCAGAACTGTCCGGGAGATAGGAGAGTAACCGGGCGACGAGTCTTCGAGCATGCTCCTCGTCCTCTGCGACCAGGTCTGCGCTCCCGGAATGTTCAGCGTGAACACTGGGGCCACCGAGATCAGCGAGATCGATGTGTTCGCCAGTAACCATTTCGACCATCCGGGGACTCGCGATAGCCATTGCGCTCATACCCTCGACCATCACGGTAAAGTCCGCAAAGACAGGCGTGTACGCCGCGCCAGCGATACATGGGCCATAGAGCACGCAGATCTGGGGAACCCGACCTGACAGCATCGAGTGATTATAATAGAATTTCCCGATCCCTTCCCTATTAGCGAAGAACCCTGTTTGTTGGTCGATGCGTCCACCGCTCGAGTCCATCAGATAGAGGACAGGCCTACCGGATCGGAGGGCCCGTTCCTGCATGCGGAGGAACTTTTCGACGCCACGTGCTGCCATCGACCCTGCTTTCACCGTATAATCGTTAGCCATCACGTGGATACGCCGACCCTCAAACGTGGCTGCACCGGTGAGAAGGCCATCTGCAGGCAGTCTATCCTCGGTGGATTCCCCCCTCCCATCCTCGTGCCAGATATCGAAGTTTGCGAACCGACCGTCCTCGAAGTCAAGCCCATCGAACCAGAGATCTAATCGATCACGCACGAATAATTTGCCCTGCTCTTCGAGCTTATCACGGTAGACAGATGGGCCTCCACGTTCGATATCCTCGATCTCCTCCCACAACTGGTCCTCACGATCGGTCGGGCCTTCATCCTCGTCCGACCTGGATTCCTCCACCGAGTCGCTCGATTCATCGGTGGTGGGAGGTGGCTCACGGGAAACGATCGGGTCCGTCGCGTCTCCGACATAGACCTCGATCCGCTCGTCAAAACGGTTCGCGAGGGCGTTAGCGATGGCAGTGGCTTCATCTTCGTCGGCCCCTGGTCCGATGCGGACCTTCATCACGGTGAACTGCGCGGAGGAAGACAAAGTGGTTTTCCCCGCCGACACCGGTAACACGGCGCCGTCATCGGGGCACAAATCAACGCTTATAGGGGAGCCCACCGAAGCCGCGGACACGGAGTTACCGGTATGAATCCATGGATAGCCATCGGGGCACTGGCGTTCATCGCGCTCGCAATCCCGCTCGGTATGATGGCGCTCTCTTGGTTGCTTCGACCGTCGGTCCCGGAGCAGGGGAAAAGCGCCACATACGAGTCGGGGGAGATTCCGACAGGTGGTACCAGGATCCAGTTCAACATCCAGTACTATATGGTCGCGCTACTGTTCGTGATATTCGACATTGAAACCGTCCTCATCTTCCCCTGGACGGTGATTTATCGTAGCGCGGTCGTCGAGTCCGGTGCGGGAATCGTTCGTGTTCTCGTACCAATGGTAGTCTTCATCGGTGTACTGATGGTCGGGCTGGTCTGGGCATGGCGCAATGGTGCCGTGCAATGGGCGAGGAACCCTCGGCGCGAGCCAGGGGAGGTACAACATGAGTAGTGAGAGCGACCCACGAGACGCGATACTGGAGAGTAGCGAGGCACAAACGACGACACGGGAGGCGAGAATGGGAGCAGGGGCGGACGACCGATTCAACTCGAAACTACGCGAGGCGTTCGGCTCCTCGCCATTCATTCTCACAAAGTTCGATTCGTTCATGAACTGGGTGCGGGGCTCTTCGATGTTTTTGCTCCAGTTCGGAATTGCGTGCTGTTCGATCGAGATGATGCACACGTTTGCAGTGAAACACGATCTCGATCGGTTTGGTGCTGGTGTCCCACGCGCCTCGCCACGGCAGGCCGACCTCATCATCGTTCCAGGGACGATCGTCTCGAAGTTCGCCCCACGAATGAAGCGGGTCTATGATCAGATGCCCGAGCCAAAGTTCGTCGTGGGTATGGGAAACTGCACGATCTCCGGGGGTCCGTTTCAGGAGGGGTATAACGTCGTAAAAGGCGCCGAGGAAGTCATCCCCGTGGACATCCAGATACCTGGCTGTCCACCCCGACCAGAAGCGCTGATCTACGGAATCGCGAAGCTGCAAGAGCGTATCGCGAACGGTGAATCCTCACCTGTGGTCGTCAAGCCGTACGAACTGGAACAGTTCGGGGACCTCGATAGCGACGAAGTGGTCGAAGAGCTCGCCGAGCAGATCGATGAAAACGACCTAGTCATGCGGTACAACTGGGCTGATTCTCCGTGATCTGGAGGTGTCTTCTATGAGTCTCGAAGAACCCGAATCGCCCGACGTAGGCGTCACAGCAAACGGCGACGTTGACTACGACGAGCTCGCAGATCTCCTCTCGGACCATGTTCTCGACCGTGAAGAGCACGTGAACGCCGAGGGCTTCGTGATCCGTCCCGATGAAGTCCAGGATGTACTCTTCACGCTCCGTGACGAGGCAGGCTTCGATCACCTTTCACTTCTCACGGCCCAGGAGTACGAGGATCGGTATGAGTCGATATACCACCTCAAGAAATACGCTGACCCGACCCAGGAGGTCTCAGTGGTCGTTCCGTCGCCAAAAGACAAGCCGGCGAATCAAACAGCAGAGCCGGTGTACAGAACCGCGGAATGGCACGAGCGGGAGGCATACGACTTGGTCGGTATCGAGTATGATGGCCACCCGGACCTTCGGCGAATTCTGCTCCCCGAGACCTGGCAAGGCCATCCGCTTTCTCTCGACTACGATCAGGACAAGCCACAGATCGTACCCCTGCGGGAACACGCAAATCCACTCGAACAAGACCATCGAGGGGAGGATGACGAGGCGGACACGATGTACCTCAACATCGGTCCGCACCATCCTGCAACCCACGGTGTCCTCCACATCGAGACAGTCCTCGACGGCGAACAAGTCGCTCACGTGGAACCAGACGTCGGATACCTCCACCGCTGTGAGGAACAGATGGCTCAGTCAGGGACGTACCGCCATCAGATCATGCCATATCCTGATCGATGGGACTACGTGTCTGCTGGCTTGCTAAACGAATGGGCATACGCCCGCGTCGCGGAAGATCTCGCAGACATCGATGTTCCGGAATACGCGCAAGTCATCCGGACAATGGGTGCGGAGCTCTCCCGGATCGCGGCTCACATGCTCGCCGTCGGAACGTTCGCGCTGGACGTCTACGGGGACTTCACCGCCATCTTCATGTATGCGATTCGGGATCGCGAGAAGGTCCAGGACATCCTCGAAGATCTCACCGGACAGCGACTGATGTTCAACTACCTTCGGCTCGGCGGTGTCGTCTGGGACCTCCCGAACCCCCGCGATGAGTTCTTCACGAAGATCCGTGACTTCCTCGATGAACTCCCAAGGCGGATGGAGGAGTACCACGATCTCTTGACGACGAACGAAATTTTCCAGCTACGCTGCGTGGATACGGGGATCCTTGAGCCCGACATCGCTAAACAATATGGAGCCACCGGCCCAGTGGCACGTGGCTCCGGCATCGACTACGACCTCCGTCGGGACGACCCATACGGCTACTATCCTAACCTCGAATGGGACGTCATCACCGAGGACGGCTGTGACAACTACTCGCGGGTCCTCGTCCGGTTGCGCGAGGTCGAACAGTCCGCGCGGATCATCGAACAGTGTGTCGACCTGCTCGAGGACTGGCCTGAAGACGAGCGAGAAATCCAGTCGAACGTGCCCCGCACGCTCAAACCACCGGAGGATACGGAAGTCTACCGCGCGGTCGAGGCGGCGAAGGGCGAACTCGGCATCTATATCCGCTCTGACGGGACCCAAAAGCCCGCCAGGTTCAAGATCCGAAGTCCGTGTTTCAACAATCTTCATACGCTTGCGGAAATGGCTCAGGGCGAACTCGTTCCGGACATGATTGCTGCACTCGGTAGCCTCGATATCGTGCTCGGGGAGGTGGACCGCTGATGCCGGGGACTCCTTTTGTTGATACGCTGGTTGATCTCCTCGGCCTCGACGCCTTCGGCCTCCCGGGTGAGATCCTGGCCGCACTGCTTGGTGCCTTCATCATCGGGAACGTTCTCCTCATGTATACAGCACTTGCCGGACCATGGGCAAAACGCAAGATAACGGCGGCATTCACTGACCGGATCGCGGTCAATCGTGTCGGCCCATTCGGGCTCCTCATCATCGTCGCCGACGCCGTCCGTCTGCTCTCGAAAGAGTTGATCGTCCCCGACGGGGTCGACAGACCGGCGTGGGACCTTGCACCGCTGATTGTCCCCTTCTCCGCACTCCTCGGGTTCGCATTCATTCCGATGGGAAGCGGGATCCAGCTCGCAGATCCCGAGACTGGGCTCGTGTTCGTTTTCGCGATCGCGTCGATCGCGACCCTCGGGTTGGTGATGGGGGGATACGCGTCGAACAACAAGTACTCCTTCATCGGCGGGCTGCGCGCAGTCGCACAAAACATTGCCTATGAGATCCCGCTCGTCCTGACCGCAGCATCGGTCGTTATCTTCACCGGGACACTACAACTCTCTGAAATAGTTGCACAGCAATCCGAACCGTTATTCGAGCTTGGGGCCCTCACCATTCCGTCGTGGTTTGCGTTCGTGAATCCCTTCGCATTCGGTCTCTTCATGCTCGCGAACCTGGCAGAGGTCGGACGGAACCCGTTCGATATTCCTGAGGCGCCAACCGAGATCATTGCTGGCTATCAGACCGAATACGGATCGGTGTATTTCGTCCTCTTCTACCTGGGCGAGTTCCTCCACATCTTCCTTGGCGGAGCGATCATCACGACTGTCTTCCTCGGCGGGGGGTCAGCCCCGATTGCTGCGCTTGATTTCGTCCCTGGGTTCCTCTGGTTCACCGCAAAGATCTGGAGCGTCTTCCTCCTCACACAGTGGGCTCGATCGGCAGTACCGCGGGTCCGCATCGATCAGCTGATCGAAATCGGATGGAAGGGCATGCTCGTGCTGTCCTTCGCGAACCTGCTCCTCACGGCAGTCATCGTGGGGGTGATCGCATGATTGGTGTCCTCAAATCAATGACGACAACGCTGAAGCACGCACTGGACGGGCAGACGTTCACCGTCGAGTATCCAGACGAAGCTCCCGAGGTCAGCCCACGGTTCCGGGGGGTCCATAAGTTCTCGCAGGAGCGATGTATCTGGTGTCGGCAGTGCGAGAACGTCTGTCCGAACGATACCATCCAGATCGTGATGGATGAGCAACGAAACGGCGAACAATACAATCTCCATATCGGCCAATGTATCTACTGCCGACTCTGTGAGGAGGTCTGTCCTGTCGATGCAATCGTCCTCACCGAGCAATTCGAGTTTACGGGGGATACGAAGGACGATCTCGTCTACAACATGGAGCAGCTGAAAAACGTTCCTTGGTATAAGGACATGGATCCCCTAGCCTCACGCGAACCAGATCGTGGCGCGTGGGTCGGTGAAGGCGACGGCGAAGTCGATTACCAGTAATCGCGTTTCAAGTCGGACGTTGTCCCGATACGTTCAAACCCGATAGCCGTCGTCCTCGACAATACCTTCCATCGCGGACCAGCCAAGGTATGGTTCGTCAGGCGCCTCTTCCTGATAGTCGCCGGCGTTTTCGTGGAAGAATCGCTTGATGTGGGCTATCCTGACGGTCCCCGGCTGGAGATTAATGCCACCTTCGTGTTCGAGCCTGCCGTGCCACAAAATCACGGTCCCCGGGTCCCCCGTAAGTTCGAGTGGATCGAATACCTCTCCCCTCATCGTATCGTCCCGCCATCCGCCATCTCCATCCGGGGCTGGGATGCCGTGCTTCATTGCCTGAATGGGGTGATCCTCCAGGTACCGACAGACGTCTCGGTGAGATCCAGGCCAGGCAGTGAATCCACCACCATATGGCTGGACACGATCGAGATAGGCTACCCCGTTTATCGTGTGGGGCACCACGTCACCTTCTCCGTCCTCGACATCGAGCATCCCATCGATGTGGCTCGTGACGTCGCCTAACTGGGGTGCAGTTGGGTCCCAAAGATCTTCCGCGCGGGGGAATCGGAGGGCAAGTTGCGCATCAGGTTCACTTTCATATGGAAGTGACCCGTCACCAACCATCGCTTCACAATACTCGAACAGCCGGTCATTGATCGTTCGGAACGGCTCGGTCTCCGCGAATTCGTCCTCCCGAAGGCTGCGGTTTTCATGTGGCCAAGTAGATGACTGATCTGGCTCTTCGTCAATCGACTCCCAGAGCGCATGCCTGGCGCGGTTGATGACTGCCTCATCGATCCCTGACTCAACGACCAGAAATCCATTCCGGTGAAATTCGCGCTTTTGCTCGTCGGTGAGCATAGGCCGGAGAGTTCGCCCCGCAAGTAGTGTATTGGCCTCGCGGCAAGCCAGGATCGACTGAAAATGAGCACGCGCTACATGTGTGAACTACCCAAATCGGCGCACTCAGACGACACCTCGGACGAAACGTTGATGAAACGGCTGACGGAAATCCTCGTATCCGTGTCCGCGTTGTATCCTCCATCATCCGTTGGCCGTATAACCCCCATAGACCTGGATACAGTCCAGATCCATCACGATGAGCGACTCACACGAGGAACTGCCCAGAATGCAGTGAATCCGAGTGTCTCCATCCAACGCTCCCGGAATTGGCTGCCGGCGACTCTACACGGTATTGGGCGTAAAGCGGAGTGGCGCGAATGAAAGGTCCTCTGACGAGACGGGATCTCCTTTTGCTTGTAAGCGGCGGGATGACTGCTGGCGTCGCAGGATGTCAAGAGCTAACCGACCGTACACCCACGACTCATGGCAGGAGTCCATCCAGTGGCGGAGGACACACACCAACGACGACCTCTCCCGGCCCCGATACGATTGGCCTTGAGACGATAGTTTCCGACCTCCAGGCGCCGACGGACGTCGCGTTTCTCCCAAATGATGATCGGATATACGTAGCCACGAAACCTGGCCGTATCCACGTCATCGGTAGCGATGGGACCTCGCCGATACCGTTACTCGATATCCGGAATCAGGTCAAAGGTGGCTACGAGATGGGACTTCTCGGTATTGCGTTACATCCCTCCTTCGAAGAGACGAACCGGTTGTATGTGCGCTACAGCTCGCCACCACGGGACGGCACTCCCGAAGACTACAACCATACGTTCGTGCTCGCGGAGTTCGAGGTTGGAGAGGATGGGATGCAAGCCGATCCGGAATCAGAGCGGGCAGTGTTAGAAATCCCGCAGCCCCACGCCAATCACAATTCCGGCTCCATCGTGTTCGGTCCTGACAATTACCTGTACGTCGGGACGGGTGACGGCGGTGGTGTTGGCGATACCGGTCCCGGCCACACGCAAGATTGGTACGGAGGGAACGATGGTGGAAACGGCCAGGATACGTCGGCCAATTTACTCGGAGGGATCCTTCGGATCGATGTCGACGGACGGACAGGAGATCGTGGATACGGGATCCCTGATGATAATCCGCTGGTTGATGACCCCGATCATCTCGACGAATACTATGCGTGGGGATTGCGAAATCCATGGGGAGCGTCATTTGACGGCGATCGATTCTTCGTTGGCGATGTGGGGCAAGCACGATGGGAAGAGGTGAATCTCGTGCACAAGGGAGGAAACTACGGATGGAACGTGAAGGAAGGAAGCCGATGCTTCGATGCGAGTGACCGAATGAATTCACCTGAGGAGTGCCCCGAGGAGACCCCCCCGGACGTCCGTGGCGGCGAACCGCTCATCGATCCGATTATCGAGTATCCCCACTGGGATCGAGAGGAGTCCCCCATTTCCGGGGCAGCAGTGGTCGGTGGGTACATATATCGCGGCGGGGCGATTCCAGCGCTCGATGGCAGGTACGTCTTCGGTGATCTCCAACCAGAGGGTCGATTGTTCCTCGGCACTCCTCCCGACGGAGGAACGACGGAATGGTCCATACGCGCTATCAACCTCACCACTGACGCGGCCGACACACTTGGTCGGATACTCGGATTCGGTCGCGACGACGATGGTGAGGTGTATGTCCTCGGCGGCGGTGGCGTTCACAAACTCGTCGAAGCCGAGTAACAACGACTACGCCGTGTCGTCTGAAGATCCAGTAACGTCACCCGGGACGACGTCGACGTTCGCGAGTCGGTCGTCCTGAGCAATATCCATGACGATGACACCTTTCGTGTTCCGTCCGACGACCGATATTCCGTCGACGGGAGTCCGCATGATCTGCCCGGCTTCGGTCATCGCGATCACATGATCACCGCTAGAGACGGTTTCAATCGCACACACTGGCCCATTCCGCTCGTCGGTCTTGATGTCGATCAGCCCTTTGCCGTTTCGTGACTGGACACGATATTCGTCAATTTCGGTTCGTTTGCCGAACCCATGTTTCGTGACAGTGAGTGTCCACGAATCGTCCGCATCTACCGCGGCTATCCCGGCAACACCATCATCTCCTTCAAGCTTGATCCCGTGGACGCCTCGAGCATTACGGCCCATGGACCTGACTTCGTCCTCGTCGAAGCGAATAGCCATGCCGCTTCGGGACGAGATGATTAGATCCTTTGTCCCATCCGTCATGACCGCATCCGCCAGTTCGTCACCGTCCTCTAACGTCGTCGCAATGATACCCGTCGAGAGGATGTTCTCGAAGGCCTGAACGGGTGTCCGCTTCACGTACCCCCGTCTCGTCACCATCGTCAAGTATTCACCAGCGTCGAAGTCGTCTGTTGTGACGACTGCCTCGATCTCCTCGCCCTCGTCCAGGTCGAGAACATTGACGGCAGACGTCCCCCTGGCCGTTCGACTCATCTCGGGGACATCATAGACTTTTAGCCGATAGACTTGGCCCTGATTCGTAAAGCACAGGAGGAAATCGTGGGTATTTGCTTGGAAAACCGTCGAAACACGGTCCCCCTCCTTCGGATCGGCCCCGATGATACCTTTGCCCCCTCGGTTCTGGGCGGAGAACTCCGAGAGTGGCGTGCGCTTTACGTAGTCATCTTCGGAGACGACCACAACCACGTCTTCCTCTGGAATGAGTTCCTCGCGGGTGCGTGAGCCAGTCCCCTCGATAATGGTAGTGCGTCGCTCGTCGCCGTACTCCGCCTTCATCTCCTCGAGTTCGTCCTTGATGACCGCCAAGAGCTCCGATTCGTTCCCCAGGATCTCCTCGAGTCGCTCGATACGTTCGAGGACCTCCTCGTGTTCCTCCTCGATCTCCGCGGCCTCGAGCGCCGTGAGGCTCCCGAGCTGCATCCGGACGATATGTTCGGCCTGGGCTTCGGTAAAGTCGAAGACCGCTTGGAGGGCTTCCCTCGCGGCGTCCCGGTCCTCGGAGTTGCGGATCGTATCGACGACATCGTCGACGTGATCGAGTGCCTTCAGCCGCCCTTCGAGGATGTGGGCACGATCCTCTGCCTCCTCGAGTTCGAACTCCGAGCGTCGCCTAACTACCTCCCGTCGATGGTCGACGTAGTGCTGGAGGAGCTCCTTCAGGGTTAGCACCTCGGGCTGGCCGTCGACGAGCGCGAGGTTGATCACGCCGAAGGTCTTTTCGAAGACGCGCTCGAGGAGCTGGTTCTCGACGACGTCGGTATTGGCGCCACGCTTGAGGTCGATCGCAACACGGATACCGTCGCGGTCGGACTCGTCACGCAGGTCGGTGATCCCCTCGATCTGCCCTTCGTTGACGAGGTCGGCGATCTTCTCGACCATCCGTGCTTTGTTCGCCTGGAAGGGTATCTCCGTGACGACGATCTGATCGGCGCCCCGATCGGTCTCTTCGATATGGTAGTCAGCACGGACGCGGACTCGACCCCGCCCCGTCTGGTAGGCGGAATAGATCGGATCCCGCCCCACGATCGTCGCCCCCGTAGGGAAGTCCGGGCCTTTGATTGGTCCCGGGTTCTCGGGGTGGTGAACGAGGTCGGAGACCTCACAGTCCGGGTTGTCAATGACGTGTATCGTCGCGTCGATGACTTCACCGATGTTGTGAGGCGGGACGTTCGTACTCATTCCCACTGCAATCCCGGACGAGCCGTTGATCAGAAGACCAGGCACCTTCGCGGGAAGCACCATGGGCTCCTGAAGACGGTCGTCGTAGTTGGACTCGAAGTCGACCGTGTCCATCCCGATGTCCGCCAGGAACTCCTCGGCGATAGGTGCCATCCGGGCCTCCGTGTAGCGCATCGCCGCCGGGGGGTCACCGTCGAGGGAGCCAAAGTTCCCCTGGCCGTCGACGAGTGGGTACCGCATCGAGAAGTCCTGGGCCATCCGCACGAGCGTATCGTAGATCGGGGAGTCACCGTGGGGGTGGAAGTTACCCATCGTTTCACCGACGATGGAGGAGGACTTGCGGTGTCCGGTGTTCGAGGTGACGCCAGCCTCGTGCATCGCGTACAGGATGCGCCGGTGAACGGGCTTGAGGCCATCACGGACGTCCGGGAGCGCACGCCCTGCGATGACGGACATCGCGTAGTCGATGTAGGACTGCTCCATCTCGTCCTCGACGCGGACGTTCTCGACGTGCTCCGCGACGTCGTCGGGGAAATCTGATTCGGAGCTCATGTCAGATGTCCACCCACTCGGCTTCGCTAGCGTGATCCTGGATGAACTGCTTTCGGGGCTCTACGGCATCCCCCATAAGCACGGAGAACATCCGATCGGCCTCCGCGGCGTCCTCCAGAGTGATCTGTTTCAGTCGCCTGTGTTCTGGATCCATCGTCGTATCCCACAGCTGTTCGGGGTTCATTTCCCCTAATCCTTTGAACCGCTGGATCTGCGAGGGGTTACCGTCACACTTCTCCTCGATGATTCGGTCACGCTCATCGTCCGTCATCGCGTCGTAGGTTTCGCCACGGTACCGAATCCGATAGAGGGGAGGTTTCGTCGCGAACACGTGGCCGTTTTCGATGAGCGGCCGCATGTGTCGGTAGAAGAACGTCAGGTGGAGTGTCCTGATGTGCGCTCCGTCAACGTCGGCGTCGGTCATCAGAATGATCCGGTTGTACCGCAGGTCGTCGAGGTCGAACTCGTCACCGATACCGGTGCCGAGGGCTCGGATCATAGTCCGAATCTTGTCGTTCTCAAGGATGCGATCGAGGCGGTGTTTCTCGACATTGAGGAATTTTCCGTCGATGGGGAGGATGGCCTGAAACTTGCGGTCTCGGGCCTGTTTGGCGCTTCCTCCGGCGCTGTCGCCCTCCACGATAAATAACTCTGCCTCATCAGGGTCCCTTGTCTGGCAGTCCGAGAGTTTCCCGGGCAGCGCCGTCGAGGTGAGGGCATTCTTTCGCCGGGTCAACTCCTCCGCCTTCTTCGCGGCCATTCGGGCCTTCGCTGCCTGGACCGCCTTCTCGACGACGGCCTCAGCCGTGTCCGGATGCTCCTCGAAGTAGGTATCGAGACCCGCGTGCATCGCGGACTCGACGATCCCGCGAACTTCGGAATTCCCGAGCTTCGTCTTCGTCTGTCCCTCGAACTGCGGATCGGGGTGCTTGATCGAGATAACGGCCGTTAGTCCTTCCCGGATGTCCTCTCCTTTAAGCGTATCTTCGAGATCACCGAGGAGGTCGTGATCGGTCGCATAGTCGTTTACGCTGCGGGTCAATGCCGTTTTGAAGCCAGTGAGATGCGCACCTCCCTCGTGCGTATTGATGTTGTTGGCGAAGGAGTGAATCGACCCTGTGAGGTCCTCTGTGGCTTGCATTGCGACTTCCACACGGATACCGTTCTCTTCGTCATCGACGTAGATGACATCGTCATGGAGCGGGTTTCTGGACTCGTTGAGATATTCGACAAACTCCCTGATACCACCCTCGTACTCGAAGGCATCCCGCTCGCCGGACCGTTCGTCTTCGATGACGATGCGGACGCCGGGATTGAGGAAAGCGAGCTCACGTAGCCTCGTTGCGAGGGTCGAGTACGCGAACGAAGTATTGTCGAAAATTCCCGTATCGGGCCAAAATCGGATCTCGGTTCCGGTCTCGCCCCCATTCTCTGCGATCTTTTCCAACGTTTCCTGTGGACGCCCTCGCCGAAACTCCTGGTACCACACCGCGCCCTCTCGGCTCACTTTTACTTCGAGGCACTCGGAGAGTGCGTTGACCACCGAGACACCAACTCCGTGGAGTCCACCGGATACCTGGTAGGATTTACTGTCGAATTTCCCGCCTGCATGGAGTGTCGTCAGAATCACCTCGACAGCGGGGCGGTCGTATTCCTCGTGCGTGTCCACAGGAATGCCGCGTCCGTCATCGGAGACGGTTACGGAACTATCCTCATGGATACGTACATCAATCTCGTCACAATACCCTGCCATTGCCTCGTCAATCGAGTTGTCGACGACCTCCTCCACGAGGTGGTGGAGCCCCTTCGAGTCCGTCGAGCCAATGTACATCGCCGGGCGCGTCCTGACGGCCTCCAAGCCTTCTAAAACCTGGATTTCGCCAGCGCCATACTCCCTCTCACCTGACATAAGAACTCTTACTCTCTCTAGGACATCACCGATGTTAAAGGTACGCATGTGCGCGCGGGCGCGCAGGCGCGCGCGTAAGCCGTCTGGCGTACACCCGTCCGACTGCGTCATTCGTTCGTCCGACGCAATCAGAATAAATCGCCTGCTCGTGCCTTGGCCGTGGGGTGAATTCGCGGGACGGCGTTCACTTTCACCCTGGTACCGGTGGGGTTTTAACTAC
>CAZEDI010000051.1:0-16731 GCA_964510865.1 uncultured Halobacteriales archaeon | reverse complement strand
CGCCGCCGATCTACCAGACGACGTCGTACGTCTTCGAGGACGCCGACGACGCGGCCGCCCAGTTCGCCCTCGAAGAGCCGGGGTACGTCTACTCCCGGCTGATGAACCCGACTCTCGAGACCCTCCAGAAACGAGTCGCCTCCCTGGAAGGTGGCGTCGGAGCGGTCGCCACCTCCTCGGGGATGGCCTCGCTCGACCTCACGACGTTTTTGCTCGCGGAATCCGGTGACAACATCGTGACGGCCGCCTCGCTCTATGGCGGCACGTACACCTACTTCACCCACACGGTCGAGCGTCGCGGGATCACGACGAGGTTCGTCGACACCCTTGACTACGACCAGTACGCCGAGGCGATCGACGAGGACACCGCGTACGTCCATCTCGAAACCATCGGCAACCCTGCGCTCGACACGCCCGACATCGAACGCATCGCGGAGATCGCCCACGACAACGACGTTCCGCTGTTCGTCGACAACACGTTCGCGACACCACATCTCTGCAACCCGATCGAGTACGGTGCCGACCTGGTCTGGCACTCCACGACGAAGTGGATGCACGGCTCGGGCACTACCATCGGCGGGGTCGTTGTCGACGGTGGGTCGTTCCCGTGGGCGGATCACGCCGAGAGCTATCCCGAACTCGCACAGGACAACCCCGCGTACCACGGCATCAACTTCGCGGAGACCTTCGGCGACGCCGCGTTCACCTATGCAGCGATCGCCCGTGGACTGCGCGACCTCGGCAACCAGCAGGCGCCCTTCGACGCCTGGCAGACACTGCAAGGCCTGGAGACCCTCCCCCTGCGCATGGAGCGCCACTGCGAGAACGGGATGGCCGTCGCCGAGTTTCTCGAGAATCACCCCGCAGTCTCGTGGGTGAACTACCCCGGCTTGGAATCGCATCCGACGCACGAGGAGGCAGCCCGGTATCTCGATGGTGGCTACGGCGGGATGATCACCTTCGGCCTCGAGGGCGGCTACGACGCCGCACGGGCAACGGTCGAGAACACGGAGCTCGCGAGCCTGCTCGCGAACGTCGGCGACGCGAAGACGCTGATCATCCACCCCGCCTCGACCACACACCAGCAGTTGACCGACGAGGAACAGGAGGCTGCTGGCGTCACGCCCGAGCTCGTCCGGATCTCGGTGGGCATCGAGGATCCGGGCGACATCATCGGTGATCTCGAACAGGCGATCGACGCGGCGACCTGAGGCACTCACTGAGTTTCTTACGGGATTGTCACGGCCCCCGGGGGAGCTTCCCGGCCCGGGCGAGCACTGCCATTCCGACGACCATCACGCCGACGAGGACGGCATAGCCCTGGAAGACGGCGTCGTAGGTCACCCCGACCTGGACGAACGCCCCGACGGCGAAACTCCCGGGCGCTTGGATGAGCATCATGATCGCGCTGTAGCCGGAGTAGGCGCTCGCGCGGCTCGAATCAGGCAAGGTATCGAGCATGTAGGCGTCCGCGACCGGGAAGAGGCCGTGGATGACCAGCGCCATCACAATCGAGATGGCGACGACCGCGAGGAATCCCTCGACCACCGTAAACGCGAGCAGGCAGAGAACGAACCCACCGAGGATGGTGAGCAAAACGGGGAGGTAGGAATACCGGTCGGCAAGGCGCCCGGCAACGACGAACGACGGCACCCCGGCTGCGAAGGTGATCGTCAGGAGCGTGTTCGCGGTTCCCGACGGAATCCCTTTCGCGGCGCCGAGGTAGGTCACGTAGAAGTTGAAGACGCCCTGCCAGACGAACCCGGTGAGCCCCACGAAGAGGACCCCCGCGAGGATGAGGTGCCACTGTGACCGAATCGCACCGAGCAGATCCCGGTCGTCCGCGCCGGCTGTCGGGAGATCCGCCCGACCTGCCGCGATCCCGAAGGCCGCTGTTCCAAGCGCGGCGAGGACGGCGAGCGCGCCAAAGGCGATCCGCCAGTCCCCGAGTACGATCGCGGCACCGACGAGGAACGGGGCCGCGACCGCTGCGATCTGTGAGGCCATACCCCGGATCCCGACGACCAGCCCGACGCGTGTCGGGTAGAGTTCGCTCACCAGCGGGTTGGCGGCGATGAAGAACACGCCGGAAGCGAGGCCCACGAGCAGTGCACCGAGGGCCGTGAACCAGATGCCGGGTGAAACGGCGGTGACGGCCGCGGCCGCGGCGAAAAAGACCCCCATCCCGAGGAGGACCCGATGGCGCCGGACGAAGGTGAGGAGATAGCCCGTCGGCAGTCGTGGCAGGGCGCTTCCCACCCAGACCAGGGTGGCCACCAGGCCCGCAGTCGCCTCCGGGACCCCCGACTCGATGAAGACGTCGACCAGTGGGGCGAAGGCGATCCGTCCGAAGTTGACGAGGAAGGAGAACGCACAGATCGTGAGGAACACGCCCAGTCGGCCCCGGGGCGTCGAGACGCTGGCCACCCTTATCGACCTCGCTGTGGGCGATGCGTGCTCACGGTGCTGACCCATGCAGCGCTCGTCGCGAACGATCCGGGACGTGCAGAGACGAGCGCGGCACCCACGTCGGGCGGTGGACGCCTCGCGGGTTTCAAGCTCTCGCTTTCGGTCCACACTACCGGATATATCCCTCCCTCGACTGGGGTGAGCTGTCTCGGGTGGGAGGAGGGATGGGCAGCGGTGAAGCGCGAACGGAAGCTTAAAGGGAGACACATGGGGACTACCACGTGATGATCGGCGTCGCACCACTGCCCCTCGTGGACGACTTCCTCCTGCCCTATCACGTCGGGCACCTGATCGTCCTCCTCTTCCTGCTCGTCCTGCCCCTGGGGGTCGTGAAGAAGTCGCCGAAGATCAGCGCGATCAACCTCTCGATGTTCGGCGTGCTGTTCATGCTCGCCCCCGGGATCGACGGGGGCGTGTCAACCTTGTATGCCCTCTTCGGTTTGGGGCTGCTCGTCGTCGGGCCCATGATCTACGTGACGAGTTCGCGGTGAGCATCGCCTCACGACTGATTTCTTCTCTTCTCCGGGCGGACGTGCACATACCGTCAACCTCCAAGGGACGACTCTCACCAGGGGGAGGACGTGCGTATCACGCCTCCCCACCTGCGACCGTCGACGATGTGGGATGCCGCTATTTTCGTTCTAGTGACACGACGGTCGGTATCAATCGGATCATTGGGGTGGGATCGGCGGTGTTTTCTGTCGTCCGTCGCTCGGCTCGGTCATGGGAGATCTGCATGTGACACTCCACACGACGGAAGGCGACATCGAGATCGAGCTCTTCGACGAGCGCGCCCCGCGCACGGTAGAGAACTTCGTCGGTCTGGCGACGGGCGAGCAGGCGTGGGAGGACCCCGAGACCGACGAGACGGTCGAGGATCAGCCGCTCTACGACGACGTGCCGTTCCACCGGGTCATCGCGGACTTCATGATCCAGACCGGGGATCCCGCCGGGACCGGCCGTGGCGGGCCGGGCTATACGTTCGACGACGAGTTCCACGAGGAGCTTCGCCACGACGCGGCCGGGACGGTCTCGATGGCGAACCGCGGCCCCGATACGAACGGCTCGCAGTTCTTCATCACCCTGGACGCACAACCCCACCTCGATGACCGGCACGCGGTCTTCGGGGAGGTCACGGATGGGATGGACGTCGTGGAGGCGATCGGCTCGGTCGAGACTGACGGCAACGACAAACCGCTCGAGCCGGTGCTCCTCGAGTCTGTAACGGTTCACGACGACGCGTAGGATGCCACACGTCGCCGGCCTCCGTGTCTATCCAGTAAAGGCCCTCGAGGGGATGGCTGTCGACCGGGCGGACATCACCCGTGGCGGCACACTCGAGCACGACCGCGAGTACGCGCTCGTCGATTCGTCGGGTGAGCCGATAAACGGCAAGCGAACGCCGCGAGTCCACGAACTCGACGTAACGTTCGATCCGGAACGCCACCGGTTGACCGTTGTCGCCGATGGGGAGTCGCGCGTGTTCGATCTCGTCGCGGACCCGGACCCGGCAGAAGCGTGGTTCAGCGCCTACTTCGACGAGGACGTGACGATCACGCGCGATGAGGACCTGGGCTTCGTCGATCGTCGGGAGGCCGGCCCATCGGTCGTCAGTACGGCGACCCTTGAGACGGTGGCGTCGTGGTTCGACGAGCTCACCGTCGACAGCGTCAGGCGGCGCCTCCGAGCAAACATCGAGATCGACGGTGTTCCGCCCTTCTGGGAGGATCGCTTCGTCGGCGAGGATGCGCCGGCATTCCGGGCAGGGGACGTCCGTATCGAGGGAGTGACGCCCTGTGGGCGGTGTGTCGTTCCGACCCGAGATCCGGACACGGGCGACGCCCTGGAAGGGTTCCAGGAGCGTTTCGTCGAGCGACGGGAGGCGACCTTCCCCGACTGGGCAGACCGGGACGCCTTCGACCACTATTACTCGCTGATGCTGATCGCCCGTGTCCCGGATGGGCGGGGGGACACGTCGATCCAGGTCGGTGATGACGTCGACGTCGTCGAGGAGTGAGCCGAGTCAGGAACCGAGTCGGGCACACACGACCAGGAACCGAGGTGTCCGTTCCGCGAAGTAGTTCAGGTTCTCGTTGTCGACCTCCGGGAGCGGCTCGCGGAGGTCGGTTAGGGAGAACCCGGCGGCGAAGAGGGGGCGGACGACCTCGCGGAGCGGTCGGCGGTACACGGGCATCGAGACATCTCCCCAATCCTTGACGAATCGCTCGATCTGATAGTAGTCGGCCTCCTTCGCCCTGGCGTTCCCGACGTCCGGCGGCTCGTGGTCGATGACGAAGTAGGTCGTGAACGGGTGATCGAGCGAGAGCACCACCGATCCGCCTGCCTCCAGAACCCGTCCGAACTCCGCCGCGACGGGATCCCAGTCGGCGATATGGTCGAGCGCGAGCTGGCAGACCACGAGGTCGAACGCATCAGCGTGGAATGGCAGTCCCTCGCGGAGATCGGCGACGGAGAACTCCCCTGTGTTCCCGTGGCGGGAGCGGGCCTGTTCGATCATTTCGTGACTCGCGTCGACTCCCACGACGTCCGCCCCACGCGCTGCGAAGAACCCGGAATACTGCCCGGATCCACAGGCCGCGTCCAGGACTCGCGTACCCTCGAGGTCCGGCACCACCTCGCGGACGGCCGGCCATTCGTAGTGTTCGCGGGCCTCGGCGCTCGGGTTGGATTCGGCGTAGGACTCGGCCATCTGATCGTATACATCTGCGGGCTCGGGGGCCATGCCACCTCGACCGTCGTCCCCGCGTTAGGTAAGTATTATTGACACGATTGTCCAGGAGGGATCGGTCCATACGCGACGGCGTGAGTCAGAAGTCCCCGAGCCTGGTCTGGTTCCGCTTCAGCGAGATCGCCTGCACCCCGAGTTCTGCGGTCAGGTGGGTCGCCAGCTCGTCAGCGGATCCGTGCTGGGTGTACACCCGGTCGGGATCGACTGCCTCCACGAGTTCGATCAGCTCCTCGAAGTCGCAGTGGTCCGAGAGGGGGAAGCCGCGATCGACCCCCCGGCGGTAGATGAAGGACTGATCGACCGCCCACCCCGAGAAGCCGGCGGTGACAGCCCCGGTCTCCGCGACGAGTCGCTGAATCCAGTCCAGGCGTCCGGCGCTCGCCGGCAGGACGACGGCGTCGCCGGGGCCGAGATCGACGTCGGGCTCGAGCTGTTCGGCCTTGAAGTCGACGTCGAGGTGGGATTCGATCACCTCGTTGACCGCCATGATCCCGTCCGTCACGAGGAGGCGGTCCCGGGTTGCGTCGGCGACGATCCGCTGGAGCTTCTGGGCCCGTCCCAGGACGTACCCAAAGAGCATGACCGGGACGTCCATTGTCTCCGCGAGCCACTCGTGGATCTCGGCCACGATCGTCTCGTGGGTCGGTAAGGTGTACGTCGGTTTCCCGTAGGTAGCCTCGACGATGAGGACGTCCGCGTCCGGCGGGTCGAACCCCTGGAGATAGTACCGATCGCGGGTGGAGACGTCGCCAGTATAGCAGTACCGCCGACCAGTCGCCTGATCCGTTACCAGCGCGGCGCACGAACCCGCCACGTGTCCCGAGGGGATGAGCTCCACGGCCGGGTGATGTACCGTGGACAGGGAGCGCGACTCGTTTCCCCGGAGATCGGCGAGTTCGGCCGTGAGCGGAGAGCACACCACCTCCCCGCTCCGTCGTGGAAGATGATCGCTGTGGGCGTGGCTCACGACGTTGATGTCGCCGACGAGTCCGCTCCCGTCGAACACGACGGTCGTCCCGTCGTCGAGCTCGACCTCTATTCCGTCCCGCTGTCTCACGGTGGTCGCCACTAGTACCGTCCAGTCGGTCGAGAAGGATAGGCGTTCCCACCGGAGACGACGTCACGGAAGTCGTGGCACATATCGAGTAGACCAAATTGTGCGTCTCGATCACTCGATCGTGTCCATGTCGCCACCGGTTTCTTGATCGGACCTGTCACCGACCACAGCAGTCTCCGAGGGTTCTATAGCCGGGGGGTCCGAGATCGGGTGCATGGAGTACGTCGAGGCGGGCGGGGCACGGATTCCACGCGTCGGGCTCGGCACCTCGCGGCTCACCGGGCAAGCGTGCGTCGGCACGGTCGAGACCGCACTCGATCTCGGGTACCGACATATCGATACCGCGCAGCACTATGGAAACGAGGCAGCGATCGGCGAGGCGATGCTGAACGCCGACGTCCCCCGAGAGGAGATCTTCATCACGACCAAAGTGAAGCGATCGAACCTTCGCGCCGACGACGTCCGCCAATCAGTCGAGGGGAGTCTCGAGCGACTCGGCGTCGACGCGGTGGACCTACTCTTGATCCACTGGCCCCATCCTCGGGTTCCCACTGCCGAAACCCTCGGGGCGATGGAGGGGCTTCGCGAGGAGGGGAAGGTGATCCACCTCGGGGTGAGCAACTTCACCGCTGCCCAACTCGACGACGCGATCGAAGGGACGGCGGCTCCGATCGTCACCGATCAGGTTCACTGCAACGTCTATGCCGCCCAGGCAGCGCTGCACGAGGCCTGTGTCGATCATGACGTGGCACTCACGGCCTATAGTCCGCTCGCGAAGGGACGAGTCGTGGACGACGACGTCCTGCAGGAGATCGGAGCCGCCCACGAGAAGACCGCGGCGCAGGTCGCGCTTCGGTGGCTCCTCCAGCGGGAGAACGTCGTTGTGATTCCCCGGTCGGCAGACCCCGAGCACCTTCACGCGAACCTCGAGGTGTTCGACTTCGAGCTAACACGAACCGAACTGGATCGAATCACCGATCTGTCGGGCGGCTGGCGTGCGACACTTCGAAATTCTATGCCAGCGCTCGTCCGTTCGTTTCCATTCTGACGGCCGTGCTATCGAGACCCGTCATTATGCGTCGTAGGTGCTAAGTCGTTCGATGATGTCGAGTTCCTGCTGTAAGGAGTCGTCACCGATCGCGTCCATCTCGCTCGCGAAGTAGTCAGCGAACGCGTCGAAACGCTCCTGATAGCGCGGCGAGACGACGAGGTCCGTGGACTGGCGTTCCCACTGGCCCAGTCCATCCTCCGGTGGAACCTCGATCCCGCCATCCGACGAAACGGTGGTGGTGGGCTGCTCGTTCGTTCCTGCAGTATGTTGGCGCTCGTAGATCATCCAGTTCTTCATCAGATCGGCATACCGCGCCAGCAGCACGCCTTTTCTAATCCCGGACGTCTCGAAGACCGTCGATTCGCCATTCGGGAACTCGATCGTCGTTTTGTTCGTTCGGGCGTCCCCGCGTCTGGTTTCCCAGGACGCATGTAACGAGAGCGAGCCCGCTCCCGAACCCTCCTCGAGTTTCACGAGAATGATTCCGCCACGTGTCCGGCCATCCTGTGCGGGGGAGGGAAACAGGGTGTTCACGTGCATGATCTCGCCCGTCGCCTCCTCCGCGGCGGTCGACCCGTATACCGTTTCGATGTCGTACCCCTCGGCGTCGAGTTCCAGCGACAGGTCGAACACCAGTGGCGTTACCATGTACTCGAACTCCTCGTCGAGGCGCTCCGTGAACTGCTGCTCGGAGTGGACGGAGAAATAGTTCGCACCCTCGATCGCCGTCACCGCGTCGACGAGTTCGGTGTTGAAGTCGACCCCGATGCCGACGAACGTCGTGTACACCCCCTGCTCGGCACGAGACTCGAATCGAGTGAGGAGGCTGCTCTCCCGTGTTTCACCGAGGTTCGGCATCGCGTCGGTGAGGAACAGCATCCGCGTCTCGCGTTCCGTCGGGTCGGCCCCGGCGTAGTCCTCCAGCAGTCCCATCCCTGTCTCTGCGCCCGCCGAGAGCTGGGTTCCGCCTTCTGCTCGGAGGTCGCGGATGTGGCCGCGGATCGCCTCCATGTCCGTCTCCGAGACTCGTCTGATTGGCTTCGCGACGTGCGACTCGTCGTTGAAGAGAACGACCCCGAAACGATCCTCGTCACGGAGGTGTGTCGTGAGGGCCGCGAGGGACTCCGCGGCGATGTCGATCTTCGGTCGATCACTGTGTTCTTCGACCTCGTGTCGGTTTCCGAACCGATCGTAGTAGTATTCTGCAAACGACGAACCCATCGACCCCGAGATGTCCAGGACGACGACCAGGTCCAGTGCCGGACGCTCGAACGTCGAGGCGTCAAGCCCGGAGTCCAGGCCCACAGTAAGGTACTGCTCTCGCTCCCCGGAGAGGGGATCGGGCGTAACCGCTGTGGCATACGAGGGACAAAACAGGGAATCGCAATCTCCGGCTCCCCCAGTGTCGAAGTAGTAGTCGTAGAAGAGTCCCTCGTAGGAGAGGTCCGACGGGATCGGGAGGTACTCCTCGTCGAGGTTGTCGCGGTAGTTGGCGACGTCTTTCGCACCACCGACCGCGAGGCCGACGTCGGCCGAGAGGGACGTCGCTTGTGGCATCGCGGTGCTATTCCTCGGCGTGTTCCCATTCACGCGCGTGCTCTGATCGAACTGCCAATCGTCGACGAGGCCTCCCTCGTTTGTCGTCGGCGTGGTGTGAGGATCGTCGCGATTCTCGCTCGCGCCGGGCCAGACTGGAGCCGAACAGCCGGCAACCGCGGCCCCCAGGCCGATCGCACTCAGCCTGAGGGATTCACGGCGGGTGAGTCGTCGGGGCATGGATTCGTGTTGGCGGGACCGGGGTTTAGTGCCACGCCAGCCTGAAACGTCGACTTCACCTACCCTCGGTCCGCTCGTGCGGCCGGCACTATCGCGCCAGATTCGTGTCGTGGTCCGGACGATCTAAGGTGGCTGCCGCCGAACGGACGTACGATGAATCGAATCGACGTCGATTCGGTGGAGGGATTCTTCGAGGTCGTCGGGGGAACGGATCGCTCCCAGGCGGCGTCGATGACCCTCGGACCGGGCCAAACAACCGGCGGACCGACAAATTTCCACGCCGAGAGTGACCAGTGGTTGTTCGTCACGGATGGCGAGGGTGTTGCGATCGTCGAGGACGAAACTATTGAGATCGGGACGGGCGACCTCCTCTTGATCGAGGCGGGCGAGATACACGAGATCCGGAACCCGGGAGAGGAGCCACTCCGGACGGTGAACGTCTACGCCCCACCGGAGTACTGAGAGGGAAGCGCTTTTCGGGGTGCCAGTCGGAGACGAGGGTGCGCGAGGGTAGCCAAGCCAGGCCAACGGCGGGAGACTTAAGATCTTCTCCCGCAGGGGTCCGTGGGTTCAAATCCCATCCCTCGCATTCCTACGTCTCGTCGTTTCGAGCAGCATCGCCCCTCGCTCATGGTGAACGAATTCTCTACTCCTCGACGTCCGGAAACCCGTCTCGAGTGGTCCGTTTCGATATTCGCGTACTCCGGATCACTCCGTCCGCAATCGACTACGTTCCTGTCATTACTGTGCTTGTATAAGACAAATCATCGTTCCCCCGTCGGTGTAGGCAAGCGCGTGATCGACCTCGATTCGGGTCCCATCCTTCCGGACATACGTCGTCACGTCGGACCATCGGCCCGCCACCGGTACCTGCGGAAGGATCTCTTCCGAAACCATCCCGACGTTCTCCGCCGGGTAGAGTATCTCCCAGTGTTCCCCCAGGAGCTCATCACGCTCGTAACCCACCAACGCTGCATACGCCTCGTTGAGGTAGACGAACCGGCCGTCGTTGTTTAGGAGGCTGATTCCCTCGCGTGCCGTCTCCATTGCCTGGAAGCCGCGGTTGACTTGCTGTAACGCGCGATATTCGCGGACGGCGTTCTCGATTCTATTGGCGAGGAGCGCGTACTGATCGGTCCCACCGCCCTTTTGGAGATAGTCCGTTACGCCCGCGGAGATAGCCCGGCTCGCGATTTCCTCGGATCCTTTCCCCGTGAAGAGGATGAACGGGAGGTCCCCATCCTGCTCACGAACGCGTCGCAAAAACTGGAGCCCGTTTATCGCGGGCATGTCGTAGTCTGAGACGACGCAATCGATCCTCCCCCTGTGGAGGACGTCCAGCGCGGATTCGGCGTCCGTAATTGTCGTCACCTCCATCCCGCTGTTCTCGCGATGGAGAAACTCGGCCGCGAGATCGAGGAAGTCGGCCGCGTCGTCGACGTGGAGGATACGCATATTCCGCTCCACGTGGCGCATTCCCGGCGGTCGCTCGATGAAAGAATCACGGTGGGCTGTCTCGCTATCGTCGTTCTCACGGTTCTGATTGGTCTGGACCACCCGTGGTCACCCGCCCCGGAATTCGGGGATCCACGTGTTAACTCTTCACACAGGATCTCGAATGCTCGTCCTGTGATACCGAACAAGGGAAACGCCCTTGTGGGCCGGGGGTGATCGTCGCCCATGACCGACCTGGGCGACTTCGGGGAGTATGGCGGGGAAGGGGACGCCCCGGGGGCGGATTCTGCCGGCGACGCGCCGGGAGAGGACGCGGACGTGTTCGAGCGCGTGGAGGTAGCTACACCACGGCCCGACGAGGGCCTGGGTGTCATCAGCGCCAGTGAGGGGCTCCGGATCGACGAGACGGGCGACGAGACTCGATTGCGGGCGTACGTGACAGTCGAGAATCGATCGGATATTCGACTCGGGTCGTATGTCCTTGCGACCTACCCCGACGGCGAACGGCTCTTCTGTCGGATCGCAGCCCTCGAATACGCTCAGGAGTTCCACACCGACGACGCGACAGAGATCCAGGCACGTCGGGCGATGCGGTCAGCAGGCATCGACGAACGTGACTACAAGTTCCTGGCGGAACTCGATCCGATGGCCGTGCTCTATGCGGACGACGGCGAGCTCAAGCGCCGGATGACTGATAGGGTCCCGAAACCCGAGACCGTTATCAGAAAAGCCGACGATACGGCGGAGATCAAGGCCGGGTTGAAGATCCCGTCGGAGGGAGTCTTCCTCGGGTATCTGTCCGTCGGCGGCGAAAAAGTCCGCACCGCTGCCGAACCCCCCACCATCGACTATCGGCTGAAAGATGACTACGAGGTCGGCGACCCTCTCGTGTTTCGCCACACGCTGATCGCCGGCGGGACCGGCTCGGGGAAGACCCACGCGGCCAAGAACGTCCTCCGACAATTCCTCTCCGAGGACAGGCGCTACCGAATGGAAGATGGGGCGACGCGTCGACCCGCGGTGGTCCAGTTCGATCCGCAGGACGAGTATGCTCAGATGCACGACGATAACCCCGCGATCGAGGCGACGGACGAACGCCGGTTCGAGCGGGAGGGTCTCGCCTACGGTGGCTACGACGACACTATCGCGTTCATCCCTCGCGTGGGGAATGCGACGTACGCGGCGAGTCACCACCGGGCCGAACAGGTCGAATTCACGATCCCGTTTTCGATGGTCCAAGGCAATCCATGGCTCGTCGCCGGATCGGACCTCAATGACAACCAGTACGACGCGCTCTCCCATCTCCTCTATCGCTTCTTCACCGATCGGGATACCGCAGGAACTTACGAGGAATTCCGGACGTTCATCGACGATCCGGCACTCCGCGAGGAACTAGACGAGTCCGGCCGTGTCCACGAGGCGACCTTCGATGCGGTA
Source organism: uncultured Halobacteriales archaeon (assembly GCA_964510865.1). Classification (GTDB taxonomy): domain Archaea; phylum Halobacteriota; class Halobacteria; order Halobacteriales; family Hikarchaeaceae; genus CAZEDI01. The sequence goes on along the minus strand of CAZEDI010000051.1, from coordinate 4,737 downwards.
AAGCGTCGGGTGTTTGGGGGCCCATTCCGCCAGGTATTTGATCGCGATGCACAGCCGATTACTGACCTCGTTCACGAGTTCGTCAGGCCGGGCGGCCTCACCGTCGTCCCGACGTACCATCTCTCGAACTCCCGGGCAGCAGTGACCGTCGTCTTGGCCCTCGCTACCCTGCTCGTGGATCAGAAGCTCTCGAACGATCCGACCTACGATCGAATCAAGGAGACGCCCCTCGTCGTCGGGATGGACGAGGCACACAATTTCCTGACGGACGCGGATAGCGTCCAAGCGGGGAAGGTAATCGGGAAGTTCACTGACGCCGCGAAACAGGGTCGAAAGGAGCGACTCGGACTCTTCCTCATCACCCAGGACCCCCAGGATATCGCCGATCCGGTGTTCAAGCAGGTCAACACGACGGCCGTTCTCAACCTCGGTGACGACGACGCCATCTCCGCGGTGAACATCCCACCCGATCTCGAGCAGAAGGTTCCGTACATGGAGACCGGACAAATGGTCGTCTATTCGCCCGACAACTCCGAGCCGGTCGAACTCATGGGATTGTCGAGGTGCCTCACACGACACGGTCGTGAGTAGCCGCTTTCCAGGAATACACCACTACAGTGCATCGATGAAACGGTTTACCAGTTCCTACTGAAATTATCAACGATAAGAATTTCCACGTAAATTTCTATAGTGGTGGGTGGCAGTGGCAGTACGATGGTACGCCTCGCGCCGATTCTCGTCGTCCTCACCGTGCTGGTTTCAGTAGGCTCCGGTGTCGCTCCGGCGCTTGTCCCACACGGTGGAGGCTCGCCTGGGGTAGTCGCTGATCCCGGCGATACGGCGATCGAGGCATCGGACCTCGTGTCTGATACGCGGTACTGGCGAGGGATGACACTCCGGTTCGACGGGAGCGAGGTTGTCGAGAACATCTCGTCGGCGACTCCCGAGAACCGAACGTTCCAACTCTGGGAGGTGGACGATGCGGGGGAAACAGTGGACGTCGTATCCTCGTTCACGGTCGATCACTCCGGCATCCATGAACTCGAGACGGACACGTTGGCGGGTCGGTACGTCATTCAATACGACGGTGAGCCGGTTTACGTCGTGGACGGGATCGGGTACCTTTCGGAGACCCCGTCAGGGGAGACCGTTACGGTCGAGGCGAGCACGTGGCGAATCGACCGTCAACAGCTCTCCGCCTCGTGGATCGATCCACACGTCTACGAGGCCCAGACGGCCACGCTAGAGGTGTCCTCGAATCGAGATCGGTACGTGATCGCCGTCTCGGGCGACGGATTGACGTTTGACGATCTCACGTCGCTGTTCGCGAATGAAGACTACGCGGCGACCGCCGATGCACACCGTGACGACGACGAACTCCTCCTCCGCGGGGGGTCGGCGAGTACGTTCCGCATCAACGGGTCAGTGCTCGAGCCCGACGGCTATACGTTCGAGTTCGACGTAATCGATACGACCGCGAGTACGACGGCGCGATTGACCGTCAAGCGCCCCGATAGCGGACCCTCGTTACACTCTGTCCAGACCGACGGAACGGTCGGCGACCTGGTGACTGCCCACGTTTCCTGTTCGGCATGTTACGTCGTGGTGGGTGGCCCCAGGGAAGGCATGCTCGACCTGCTTGCCCTCACGGACGAAACCGGCGATGGAATGGTCGACCTGACGATCAACACGCGGTATGTTGGTTTGCACCCCGGTTCTGCGATCCCAAGTAGCGCAAGCGCCTACGACGCTGGCGACGATGACGTCTATCGATACGATACCAGCGACCAGTTCGACGACCGGACGCTGCACCGAGACACGGCCTACATCGGGATGGTTCGGGAGGCTCTGGGCTTGGAGTCGTCCGGTCGGACGTCCGTTCTCGGCCCCGGTGACCTCACGATACACGTATCCCCGACTGATTACGTCATTTCCCGCGAGCGCTACGGGGAAAATCGACCACCACCGAGCGGGGAACTCGTTCTCCCGGACGAAAACGATGCGGCGACGATCGTTCTCGAGGATCGGTCGTTGAGTGGCATCGACGTCGCCGCAGCACCGAGGAGTGTTGGTGAACGACAAGAGCCAGCCACCGTCATCGACCGGTCGAGCCCCGTTGACGAGGTTGCCGTCGGTGACCAGCTCGTCGTTGGGGTCGATATCTCGGGCGTATTCGGATATCTTGCGGGGACGGAGGCGACGATGGACGTCGTACTCGACAATGAGGAGGAGGGCCTCGACCTCGAGATCGTCCCGAACGCCGGGGGATCTCCGATTCGGATCGGGGTCGCCTCCCGGCTTGTCGTCGACCGTGAGAACGAGCGTCTGTGGGTCGTGATCGATACGGATACCCTCGATGACGAGCGGTCGATCGACCGGGGAACGCCGTACACTATTCGATTTCGCCTGCGCGGGAGCGGACCGACAGTGACGGGAGACGGGGGTGAGGCCGTGGATGGCTACCCGTACCTCTCCGACGGGGTAATCGATACGGCTACAACGTCAGTCACATTCGCCACGCCACGTATCGAAATCACGTCGCCATCCAGCACCGAGCTGTCTCCCACCACGGACCTCACGGTGGCAGGGACAACGACGCTGGCGCCAGGATCGACGGTAATGCTCCGTGCCACCGCCCACGATCCGTATGTCTGGTCAACGACGACATCTGCCGTCGTCGAGGAAGGGGGGACGTGGCAGGTCGATATCGAGTTCGATGCCGCGTCCGGGAATCACTTCACCCTGAGTACGACGTACCTCGGAACCCGGATGGACGAGACCGAGATACGATTCGTCAACGAGACAGACTCGACCTCGACAGCGTCGGAGAATGGAACCCCGGTGGACGGTCAATCGGCGAATGGCACGCCCGTGGGAACGGCACACGATGAGACGACGCCTGTGACGGACGGTCCGACCCCGACGGAAGCTTCTCCAGAAACGCCGGTGGGAACCACGACCACGGAAGCACAGTCACCATCGACGGACGGGACGCAGACCCCGGACGCGGGCGCGAGCATTCCAGGTCTTTCGCTCGTGACCGGGCTTCCCTTCGGACAGATCGGCGGGGGGATCGGCCTCCTGTTCGGCCTCTTCGTGGGCCTGCGTATTTTCCGGGGGCTCCGGTAGGACGGCACAGCCAGAATTCCCCTCTCTGACGGGAAGATTGAACAGTCTACCGGACCTCGTTCTCATATGGACGTTCATCTTCTCGTGCCATTCGATGGATCCCCCCAGGCGTCGAAAGCGCTCGAGCACGCGGTCGAACGGCATCCGGATGCGACCATTACGCTCCTGCACGTCATCGACCCGATCGACGCGGGCTACAGCGCGGAAGCCGTACTCCCGAGCTACTCCGAGGACTGGTACGAATCACAACGGGCCTCCGCGAATGATCTCTTCGATGACGCGCGCGAGTTGACTGGCCGTGACGACCTCGAGACCGACATCGAAGTCGGCCGCCCATCTCGGATCATCGTGGAATACGCCCGGGAACACGACATCGATCAGGTCGTGATGGGGAGCCACGGCCGCTCAGGCGTATCCCGTATACTCCTCGGAAGCGTCGCGGAGACCGTTGTTCGACGGTCCCCGGTCCCCGTAACGGTCGTCCGGTAGACGCGAAGCCCTGCGTGCCCCATCCGGCAGAGAATTCACCCGGACCGTGATATGATCGTCCCGTCGCGAGAGTGTCTGGCACTTGAACAGATTTATAGGGTCGGGTAGCAAACCCGGAGATAGCGATGATGGCTGGTGACTACTTTACAGGCGGGCCCCGAGCCCACTAATCCAGCCGTCACTCCGATTCTCGATCACGCATGTCACAGCACCAATCCGGACACGTAGTCGTAACGCTCCCTGACGGGTCTGAGCTCGAAGTTGAGGCCGGCGCCACGGTGGAGGACGTGGCATACGAGATCGGCCCCGGGCTCGGCTCCGACACCGTGGCGGGTGTCGTCGACGGTGAACTCGTCGACAAAGCGACGCCGCTCAAAGACGATGTCACCCTCGAGATCGTTACTCCATCTGCCGACGAGTATCTCCAGTGTCTCCGGCACACGGCGGCCCACGTCTTCGCACAAGCCCTCCAGCGACTCTATCCGGAGGCACAACTTGCTATCGGTCCGGCAACTGACGACGGGTTCTACTACGACGTCTATGGCATCGATCTCGAGGAAGCTGACCTCGAGGAGATCGAGGGGGAAATGGCCGACATCATCGAAGCTGACTACTCGATGGAGCGCGTCCTCGTCGACCGTGACGAGGCGTTTGACCGATACGATGCGAATCCATTCAAGCGACAAATACTCGCTGAAGAGGCCGCCGGGGAAGATCCTGTTTCCTTCTACCGCCAGGACGACTGGTACGACCTCTGTCAGGGCCCCCACGTCGAATCGACAGGCGAGATCGGTGCCGTTTCGCTGCTCGAAATCTCGGCGGCCTACTGGCGCGGGGACGAGGACAGGGAGCAACTCACCCGGGTCTACGGGACGGCCTTCGAATCGGAAGACGAACTCGAGGCGTTCCTCGAAGACCGCCGCGAAGCCGAGAAACGCGATCACCGCCGGATCGGCCAGGAGTTAGATCTCTTCTCCATCGACCCGACCGCTGGCCCCGGCCTCCCGCTCTACCATCCCAATGGTCGGACGATCCTTTCGGAACTCGAATCGTACGTCGATAGTCTCAACGAGGCGAACGGCTACGACTACGTCGAGACGCCCCACCTCTTCAAGACCG
>CAZEDI010000050.1:1654-17266 GCA_964510865.1 uncultured Halobacteriales archaeon | reverse complement strand
GTCCAACAAGGAAGTTGAGCGCGCCACCCTCGCCCGCGTGGTAATCCTCGACGGCGTCGGGGTTCTCGTCGATGGCCGCTTCAACGGCTGTCTGTACCTCGTCACCGCTGGTCTTGCCGAGACTCTCCGCTGCGACGATCGTATCCGGGTCAGTGCCCTCATCGAGCATGGTGCGCAAAACGACCTCGCGGGCGTTCTTCTCAGTGATCTCTCCTGTAGCGACGAGTTCGATCAACCGGCGGAAGTCGTCCAACCGATCCTCGACATCCGTGATTGCCATGTCGCGATAGTTGAGTTCCCCGAGGAGGTCGTCGGCGACCCACGTCGCGGCGAGATCGGGATCAAACTCCGTGGTGAGTGACTCATAAAAGTCGGCGACCTGTTTCGTGCTCGTGAGTTTCGATGCGGCCTCCACTCCGAGGTCGTACTCCTGACGGAAGCGCTCTCTGCGTGCATCCGGGAGTTCCGGGATCTCCAGCTTCTCCTTCCAATCAGCGACCTCGAGCGGGGGGAGATCCGCCTCGCGGAAGTAGCGGTAGTCCTTCTCCGCCTCCTTCGCACGCATCGAGACCGTAATACCCCGGCCTTCGTCCCAGTGACGTGTCTCCTGTTCGACCACTCGACCTCGCTCGATTGCGTTCTTCTGGCGAGTTACCTCGTATGCGAGTGCCTTTTCCGCACCCCGGTGGCTCGAGATATTCTTCACTTCCGTCCGGTTGGCGGCGTCGAGTTCGTTCTCACCGATCTCCCCATCTGGGCCAACGACGTCACCGGGGACAAGCGAGACGTTGGCGTCCACTCGCAACGAGCCGTCCCGACCGGCGTCGAAGACCCCCAGATACTCGAGAACTTCTTCGAGTTTTGCGAGGAACGCCCGCACGTCTTCAGGGGAGCGAAGGTCGGGTTCCGTGACGATCTCCATGAGCGGTGTACCAGCCCGGTTGTAGTCGATCAGGGTGTAGTCGGCAGTGTCGATTCCCCCACCGACGTGTTCGATACTCCCCGGGTCCTCTTCCATGTGGGCCCGTCGGATGCGGACCATCCGGCGTTCACCGTCGACCTCGATCTCGAGTTCGCCGTCCGCACAGATCGGGGCATCGTACTGTGTGATCTGAAAGCCCTTTGGGAGGTCTGGGTAGAAGTAATTCTTGCGGTGGAACCGAGTTTCCTCCGGAATAGTGGCATCGAGCGCTTTGCCGATCCTGACAGCTGCCTCGACCGCTGCTTCGTTCACGACCGGTAGAGACCCCGGAAGACCGAGACAGACCGGACAGACGTGCTCGTTTGGTTCGTCGGGGGGAGCCGTAGAACACGAACAGAAGATCTTCGTGTCCGTCTCCAGCTGGACGTGGACCTCGAGCCCGATGACGACAACGAGATCGGTGTCGACGGCCTGAGCCATGTATCCGCGATTCGCCGCGCGTCCGCTAAAGCGTACCGCTCTCATGTGCCTGTTATTTCTACGAGGAGATCCACGCGGACTGTATCACCGCTTTCCGTTGACGGGTTGGTAGGCCGTTTTGCTGTGCTTGTCCCGGGGATTCATCCGCTGTTGCATCTCCTCTTGGTGTCAGACGGGTATCGTATAGCAGGATATCGAAACCGGATCCTCCTTTCCCACGAAGGGGGCTCTCGTGTGACGAGTGATCGGGTTTGTGACAATATACGAACTATTGTCTGACGCATGTTTATGAGTCGGGCCATACGTTGTGCCACACATGACGGCAAATCGGAACGACGAGGACGACCTCCACGGGCGACTAAACGAGCTCGAAGCGACCGTTCGAGGGCTGACACAGGAACTCGTCGAAGCGAACGAGCGGATTCGACAGCTCGAAGACGAACTCGATACCGAGGCCGAACCGGAGTACATCGAAGCTGACGACGGGGGGGAGGATGCGGACTCGGACACGGCAAAAACAGACGACGAGCCAGCGCTGGAATCGGAAACCGACGAGGCTACGGAGGAGGACGACATAATCGTCGCGTAGGCGATCACCCCATGCACATCGAAAAGATCGTCCTGGATGACTTCAAGAGCTTCGGGCGGACGACCGAGATCCCGTTCTACGAGGATTTCACTACTGTCAGTGGCCCGAACGGATCCGGGAAATCAAACATCATCGACGCTGTTCTGTTCGCGCTCGGTCTCGCCCGCAGTCACGGGATCCGCGCGGAGAAACTCACCGACCTCATTTACAATCCTGGTCACGAAGATGGATCGGGAGCGAGCGGTCCACGGGAAGCCGCTGTCGAGGTCGTCCTAAATAACGAAGAACGGACGCTCGGCCGGGAGCAAGTAGTCACGGCGGCTGGATCCGACGATATCGGTGACGTCGATACGATCACCGTTCGACGGAGAGTAAAAGAGACCGACGATAACTACTATTCCTACTACTACCTCAACGATCGCTCGGTCAACCTCTCGGACATCCGAGAGCTACTCGAAGCCGCAGGTATCACGCCCGAGGGATACAACGTCGTCATGCAAGGCGACGTCACGGAGATCATCAATACCACTGCCTACCGGCGCCGGGAAATCCTGGATGAGATCGCCGGGGTCGCCCAGTTTGATGCGAAAAAGGAGGACGCCCTCGAAGAGCTCGAAGTCGTCAAAGACCGCATCGAGGAGGCGGAGCTCCGGATCGAAGAAAAGGAAGCCCGTCTCGACGACCTCGCTGCGGAACGTGAAGCAGCCCTCGAATATCAGGATCTCCGCGAACAGAAAGCGGAGTACGAGGGATACCTGAAAGCCGCGGAGCTTGAGGACCGTCGGGAGGAACTCGCAACCGTCGGGCAGCGGATCGAGGATCGGGAAGCCGAACGAGCCGAACTCGAGGACGAGCTCGACGAGAAGGCCGGGGAGGTCATCCGGCTCGAGGATACACTCGAGGAGCTAAACCGCGAAATCGAGCGCAAAGGCGAAGATGAACAGCTCGAACTCCAGCGCGAGATCGAATCCATCAAGGGTGCGATTGGCCGGTTAGAGGGCGATATCGATGCGTGCGAGGAGCGCATCCAGGAGGCGGAGGCGAATCGACGAGAGGCGTTCGTTCAGCTCGATCGCAAGCAGGAACGAGTGGACGAGATCGACGACGAGGTGGCTGACGTGAAAATGGAGAAGGCTTCGGTGAAGGCAGATCTCCAGAACAAGGAGTCCGAGCTCGCGTCTATCGAAGCCGAGATCGACGAGATCGGTTCCGAGTACGAGGAGTTGAAGGCCGAACTCGACGAGCACCGCGCTGCACTACAGGAGGCGAAGTCCGCGAAGAACGAGCTCCAGCGAGAACAGGATCGACTCCTCGATGAAGCCCGTCGTCGCTCCAACGAGCAAAACGAGGTTCACTCGGAGATCGAGGAGGCAGAGGATCGCATTCCCGAGCTCGACGCGGAGATCGACGATCTCGACGACGAGCTGGAAAAAGCGCAGCACAACGTCGCGGAGATCGAGTCCGTCCTCGAGGACCTCCGCGAGGAGAAGCGCGAGCGACACTCAGCACTCGAGGCAGTCGAGGACGAGCTCCAGGCAAAGCGACAGGAGTATGGCGAGTTCGAGGCGAAGGCCGGGGAGAACGGTGACGCATCCTGGCCACGCTCGGTGACCACCGTGTTGAATGCCGATCTCGACGGAGTCCACGGTGCCGTCGGACAACTCGCGGGCGTCCCTGAGCAGTACGCTGAGGCATGTGAGACCGCCGCGGGCGGTCGACTCGCCAATATCGTCGTCGATGATGACGGTGTCGGTCAGGAGTGTATCGAGTTCCTCAAAACACGAAACGCGGGCCGGGCGACGTTCCTCCCGCTTACCGAAATGGACGAGCGATCGCTCCCCCGGCTCCCTGATCGCGAAGGGGTCATCGACTTCGCGTACAATCTCGTCGATTTCGATTCCACTTACGACGGTGTGTTTTCGTACGTTCTGGGTGATACCCTCGTCGTTGACACGATGGGGACTGCTCGGTCTCTCATGGGAGAGTACCGGATGGTGACGCTCGCGGGTGACTTGATCGAACGCTCGGGAGCAATGACCGGTGGATCGACGTCCGGGTCGCGCTTTTCCTTCTCGAAGTCCGGAAAAGGCCAGCTGGAACGTCTGGCCGAGCGGATCTCGACGCTGGAAGCGGAGCGCAGGGACCTTCGCGAGGAGCTCCAATCCGTCGATGAACGCCTGGATGATGCACGCGATCGGAAGTCCGATGCGACGGACGACGTGCGGACGATCGAATCATCCCGAGCAGACGTGGAGTCCGAACGTGCAGAGATCGAGTCCCGGATAGGGGAGCTCGAGGAACGGCTCTCGGAGATCGAGACCGAGCGGGCTGAGGTCGACGAGAAAATGCAGACGATCGAGTCGGAGATCGAGGAACGAAACGACGAGATCCAGGACATTGAAGCGGACATTGCGGAGATCGAGTCCGAACTCGCTGACTCGCGTATTCCGGAGCTCACCACGCACGCAGAAGAGGTCCAGGAGGCGATCGACGGTCTCGAGGATCGGATCGACGATCTCGACGCCCGACTCAACGAACTCGAGCTCGAACGAGGGTACGTCGAGAGCGACATCGACGATCTCCACGACGACGTCGAGACGGCACAGAACCGAAAGGCGGAACAAGAAGACCGGATCGACGAACTCGAGTCGGAGATAGCGGAGCACGAGACGACACTCGAGGAGAAGCGGGAGGCGGTCGCGGACCTCGAAGACGAGCTCGCCGACCTCAAAGACGAGCGAGCGGACCTCCGTGATGAACTGGATGCCGCGAAAGAAGCTCGCGACGAACAACGTGAGGCAATCCGTCGGGTCGAGACCACGATCTCGAACCTCACGGACTCCGCGGAATCACTCCGGGCCGAGATCGCGGAACTCGAAGAGGTCGTCGACGAATACGACCCCGAAGACGTCCCAGACCACGATGAGGTAGAGGCCACGATCGAGCGACTTGAGGCCGAAATGGCGGCGTTAGAGCCCGTGAACATGCGAGCCATTGACGCCTATGACGAGGTCGAGGCCGACCTGGATGACATGCAGGAACGACGCACAACACTGGTCGAAGAGCGCGACGGAATCCGGGAGCGCATCGAATCGTATGAGGCCCAGAAGAAGGAGGCATTCATGGAGGCCTACGAGGGGATCGACGAACACTTCCGAGACATCTTCGAGCGGCTCTCGGATGGGACCGGCGAGCTCCACCTCGAGAATCCGGAGAATCCATTCGAAGCCGGACTGACGATGAAAGCGGAGCCGGGCGATAAACCAGTGCAACGTCTCGACGCGATGTCAGGCGGCGAGAAGTCGCTGACGGCTCTGGCGTTTATCTTCGCGATCCAGCGGTATAACCCCGCGCCGTTCTACGCACTCGACGAAGTGGATGCGTTCCTCGACGCCGCAAACGCCGAACGGGTCGGCGAGATGCTTGATGAACTCTCGGATGACGCCCAATTCGTCGTCGTCTCGCATCGCTCTGCGATGCTCGAACGCTCCGAGCACGCTATCGGGGTGACGATGGCCGAGAATAACGTCTCCGCTGTCACGGGAATCGCGATGGCCGATGGCGGAGAGACAGATGATGGCGATATGGCGACCGCGGAGGGCGAGACCGTTGACTAACCGAGACGCCCGGACCGACGGCGGAGTTCCGATTGCGGCCGGTGGAGACGACGATCCTCCTGGGGGTGCGCCACTTCCAGATGGTGATGACGGGGAGCCGATCGAGTTGTTAGTCCAGCTCGCGGAAGAGGGGGAGATCGACCCCTGGGACATCGATATCGTTCATGTGACGGATACGTTCCTCGACCGGCTCGACAGGGCGGACCTTCGAACATCGGGCAGAGCCCTGTTCTACGCCAGCGTCCTGTTGCGGATGAAGTCCGACGCGTTGCTCGAACCCGACGAGCCGGAGGAGCCTGAACCGGAGCCATGGGAGCAGCCCTTCGGTGACGCGGGATCAGGGATGGCTCCCGGATTCGAAGGCGATCCACTTGCGTCCCTGGAGGACGAACTCGACCGGCGGCTCGACAGAAAGCGGGCACGTGGGACACCCGAGACGCTCGATGAGCTCGTTCGGGAGTTACGGGATGCTGAGCGTGATTCGTGGTGGAAAGACTCGCGGGAGTACGATACGAGCGACTCACCCCGGGGGTTCCGTCGCGGAACGCAAACGCTGGATTATCACGCGACGGGGGACCAGCGGGCGGAGGGTGAGCCAACCGAGGAGGAGGTCACGGGCACCGCTCACGCCGAGGATATCGAGGAGAAAATCGCGGACGTCCGGGCGGTTCTCGAGACCCACTTCGAGGCAGGCCGTGACGAAGTACTGTTCGCTGAAGTCGATACAGCCGGTGGCTCCCGTGTCGAAACCTATCTCGCCGTGTTATTCCTCACGCATCGGAGCGAGGTCCACCTGGAGCAGGACGAACTCTTCGGCGATCTGTGGATACAGCCGTCTGGGATGACGCCCGACTAATCGAGAACGAGCCAGCCGGAATCGAGGCCGGCATCGTGGAGGTGCCAGCGGTAGTGGCGGCCGGCCGGTGTCGATTGGAGGTCGATCGTGACGTCGAAGGCCGATTCAATACGATCCTGTGTTGCAGTGTCCGGGGTGACGTGGACGTGCCCCATCCCGTTGACCTCTCGAACCGCGTCGGTCACGCCCTCGAGGAAGTCACTGACACGATCCTCTTCGATGCCGACAGCGATCTGGGGAAGGTCTCCGAGACACAATCGAAGCTCTCCGGGCTCGAGGCCCTCGTGTTCGAATCGTCCGATGGCCGTTTCGATACGAGTACGGAGGTCATCGAGGTCCGGCGGATTGTCACACCCCTCCCTCGCCCGATCCCGCGGGTTCCTATCCTGCACGCTCGCAGCGGCGGACCGGGTGTGGCGATCCGCGAGTTCGATCACGACCCGGTCCTCGGGTGGATCCTCGTGGCGTCCCGATCCGGAGTCGACGACGATACGACACCGCGGTTCCGCCGGGTCGCCCAACAACTCGTCACACAACGTTGAATCCCCGGGCGGATCGACGACGAGCAGATTACACCCCCGTCGTTTCATCGCGGCAAGTTCCTCTGCGAACGCGTCGACCTCTGGATCGGCCCCCATTATGTTTCGGCCATTGTCGGGGGAATCTATTTAGCCTTTGTGCTCAGGTATCAGTCACGACATCTGCGTATGACCTTCAATCTCTCGGGGCCACGAGTTCAGGAACACAGGTAGACCGAACGTTCAAGCCGGCTGAGACGCTACTGATTGCCAGATGCGCCTCGAGGAATTCATCGAGGACATGGAGCCCGATGAGGCGGCAGAGCGGCGCCGCCTCGCGGAGGAGAAGTCCTACGAGATCCTCGACCACCTCGACGTGGTGGAAGATCGATTCTCCACCGCGCTCTCGGGAGGGTCACTCGTTGGCAGTACGTCACCGTCTATTTTCGTGGGGCGGTCGAATTATCCAACGGTATCGACCGGTATTCTCTCGCCCGTCGGGGAGGAGGAGCGCGCGGCGGAATTCGAGACGAGCAGCGACTGGTATACACGGGGATTGGATATCGAGAACGTCCTCCAGTATAGAACCGGGCTCTTGAACTCAAATCGCGCATCGCGGGTCGACGTTCACGACACGTGGGATGGGTTCGTTGGGGTCCAGCGAGAGGTAGCGATCGCGGATCGCCCGGTCGACGTCGAGATCGGGCTGTCGGAGACACCCGATCTGGACCTGTCACTCGATGATATCCGGACACCGACCGGCCCTCGAGCCCGTGCGGAGTCAGCGAAGCTCGGCGAGAATCCCCACGTGCCACGCCCCGTGAAGAAAACACTCGAGGACGACGACTGGACGGCCCAGGGGGCGATGACGTACTTATATCGTCGGGGATTCGACGTGTATGAGATCAACACGATCCTCTCAGCAGGGGCACTCGGTCGTGGTCCCGACCGGAGATTAGTACCGACACGGTGGTCGATCACGGCGGTCGACGATACGATTGGCCAGTTTCTCCGTGGCCGGATCAAGAACGCGCCGTCGATCGCGAAGGTCGAGGTGTGGATGAACGAGTACATGGGCAATCGCTATTGGGTGATCCTCGCCCCAGGCCACTGGGAATACGAACTCGTCGAGATGAAGTGCCCGGGAAGCATTTGGAACCAGGATCCATCGGGCAAGATCTGGATGGGGAGTGCCCACGAGGGATACGACGGGCGGACGGGGTACGTCGAAGAGACCGCAGGGGCCTACTATGCAGCACGATTGGGTGTCCTCGAACACCTGGTGGAGCGGGGCCGCCAGGCCAAGGCCCTCGTCCTCCGCGAGGTGTCGGACGAGTACTGGGCACCGGTCGGCGTGTGGCAGATCCGGGAGTCGGTTCGCAACGCGTTCGACGGTGAGTCCGGGCAGGCCGAGACGTTCCATGGTGCCGTCCGTACGATCGCCGATCAGTTGCCGGTCACCGTGATGGATCTCCGCCGGAAGTCCCACCTCGTGTCGGGACTCCAGACAGGACTCCGCGACTTCGTCGACATGCAGGTCTAAGCGATCGTCACTCCGCGAGCTCGAACGCGACAGTCACCTCCGCTTGATACTCTCGGTCTTCAGCCGTCGCGAGCTCGACGCCGAGTTGATCGACTTCGATCCACATGATGTTTTCAAGCGTCTCCTCTGCCCGGTCGATCGCATTGTCAGCCGCTGCGTCGAAGCTCTCCTCGCTCGTCCCGACGAGACGGATTTTCTTGAATACCATATCCGCCTGTACCAGCGAGAGCTAAATAAAGCGTGGGCCTGCGTCACATACCCGGTGTTATCGCCCAGTCGCTCGCTGCTCGAGACGCTCGCGCATCGCGTCGGAGACATCGGTGAGATAGGCAGTTCCCCAAATGGCGACGAGGACGCCACCAACCACATCAAAGACGAGGTCGAGCATCGTATCGCCGAGACCATGCTGAGCAAGGATCGTGCTCCCCCCGATGAAGGGAGATACCCACCGGAGGGAGAACTCGATGACTTCCCAGAAGACCCCGAAGGCGACCACGAAGAGGAGGAGGAAGACGAAGATGAATTTAGACGGAAGGTGGATATCATCGGAGTGTGCATCCACGCCACGGACGGTCGCGTACCCAGCTGCTGCGACAACTGACGACGATAGTGCGTGGGTCATGTGATCCCACCAGCCGATAGATCCATAGAATCCCTGAAGATCAGTTCCTGGGATGCCGACGGTTCCCAGAGCGTGGAGAAATACCGCGCTCGTGATCCAGAGAGTCAAGGCTGGATCCATCGGGAGTTCGTAGTCGCGCTCCAGCAGTGGCGGCAGTTGCGTCACAGCGAGACCGACCCCGGCGTTGACGATGATGCTTGGACTCCCTCGCTCGAGTCCAACGAAGACCATCCCCAGGAGTCCAACCTCCATGAGCCATGCCGCCTGGCGTTGGCGATGCGTGGAAATACCGAGTCGATTACGGAGTCTCACGCGTCGGTCACCTCCGGTGGGAGCCGCTCTGCAGTCCGACCGTGTCTTCGGAAGTAGCCCTCGAAGAGGAGCCCGCCCAGGATGCCGGCGCCGGTGGAGTAGACGAACTCCCACATCAGCGCCGTCTCGATCTCTTCCTCCGGAACTCCCGGCTCGAGTAGAAATCGTGTCCCGACGTTGACGTCGAGGCCCCAGCGCACAACCGCCCAGATGCCCGCTGCGGCAAGCGTGGCCACGACGACGAAGCCGATGGCGAATCCCGGTGTCATCTCGACTGTAGTAAAGGCATGCAGCTCGACCGCGATGATGAGCGCGATAGCGGCGACGGCCAGGTAGGTCGCAAATTCACCCGTCAATTCCTCGGTTGCGAGTGCCCGCCCGATCAACGGGAGGGCAGCCAGCGCGAGAACCTCCCAGGGGAGCATCACCGCGGGACGTCGGTAGGCTATCGCCGGGATCAATGCGAGGAATGAGACGACGGCGGCAAACCCGGCCCAGAGGAAGTCATCAGTCACGATCGATTCAACGATGACTAACGCGAGGAACCCGACCACTGCCCAAGCGAGGAGCGCGTTCCTCCGCTTTGTTTCGAGTATGCGACTGAGCCGCTCATCGCCTGCCATAGATTTCGATAGCGGACGGGGGCCCATAATGGTAGTCCCCCGAATGTCCCCGACTCTACACGAGGGAATACCCAGCCGCATAGGAAAGGATGGCGAGCGTGACCGCTGCAAGTCCTGTGAGACAGCCGCATGCGAGTGTCCGACTGGTCACCTGGGAGCGAAGGGTGGGGACTCCGACACCCCCGACAGCGACGATGCTAAAGACGAAATGATAGGACACCTCGAGGGTCGGTGCGGGGAGGAGGAGTGCGCCAAGACCATAGCCTGCTCCGACGAGCGCTTGCGGATCGATGTAGTCACGAACCCGGACCCGGAGGAGAACTGCCGCGACTGAGACACCGAGCCAGAGCGAGGCGAGTTCGAGGGCGAAGACGGAGAGGAGATGCACCGTCGGGTCAGCTGCAAGGACCACGTGGTCGCGGAGGAGGTAGCTATCGAGCGGATAGAGAAATACTGGTGGCGTTCCCGTGAAGAGATCACCGAAGGGATGGAGGAGCAGTCCGACGAACGCTGCAGCGAGTACCGCCCGAGGAGAGATTTCCCACCAGGTTGCGAGGGCAGCGACACCCAGCCCTGCCGCCCCATAGAGGAGCATCATTGCGAACCCGAGACTCCCAGCAACGACAAACGAGAGCCCGAGAAGCCCGAGCATGACGAGGCCACCGCCGAGACGCAGTTGTCGTCTGCGGCTCGCAGCCAGACCGAAGGCTGTGGCAGCGGGAACGCCGAGCACGAGCGAGTGAGTGATCCCCCGGTGAACCACGGACGCGTGCTCCCAGAACGCCTCGTTCGCGACCCAGACACCACCGGACAGCGATCCCAATCCCCCGATGGCAGCGTATGCAACGTCCACGTCAGGGACTATCGCGAACAGGCCGGCGAGGACCCCAATCAGGAGTGCCCGGCGTCGATCCAGGCCGACCGCGAACGCGACCCCACCCACAAGAGCAAATGCGAGTGGACCGTGTCCGACAATCATCATCCTCGTTATGCGGTGCACCGGTATAACTCCCCGGCTGCTCCTTGTCACCTGGGGTCATGGAAACGGTGAATCAGGCGGGAGCGAGTCTCACTCGTGTGCGGCGTCCCACTCCTCGGGTTTTCGGGTATTGCCACAGTCGTTACAAACGATCCGCCCCATTGTATCCATCGCGGCATCGAGTGTTTCGCAGTTCCCACACTGATAGCCCCAGCGAGTTTGTCCCTCTGGATCCGCATAGACGAGGTAAAATGAGGCGTCAGACCCATGTCGGGTTTCGTTTCTCTCGACGTAGACCGTCTCGCCGGTATCCGTCGCGAGCTCGTCCATGGTAACTGTTCGCGCGCCACACAGATATGACTACCCTTCGGAACGAATACTGCCTCCGAAGCCCCTAAGCGCCTCCCTACCTGATTCGGTGCCGTGCGGATCCTCCATTACGCCGACCTCGAAAATGCACCAGACCATCCGTCACATGCCGCTCGGCTCTCCGGAGCGATCCGTGATCGTCGTGACGATGTGACCGTCGTCACCGGGGGTGGGGACAATACCGCTCCGGGCGTCCTGTCGCTGGCGACGGACGGCCGCCATGCACTGGATGTCTTCGATCGGATTCGTCCCGACCTGGATACGCTAGGCAACCACGACTTCGACAACGGCTTGGAGGCGACAAGACGGATAGTGCGTGCGTCCCCGCAAACGTGGGTCTGTGCGAATCTATACCTCGAGGACGAGCGATTCGGTCACGAGGTGGGCATCGTCCCCTGGACGGTCGTTGAACGGGCGGGGGAGCGCCTCGGCGTGATTGGTATCACCGATCCCGCAACACCCGACATCACCCCACCTGCTGCCCCATTGACTACAACTGACCCGGTGGAGGCCGCTGCCGACGCCATCGACGAACTCCGTGACCTCGACATCGACTGGTTTGTCGCCCTCTCCCACCTCGGCCACGGTGACGATAGATTAGCTCGTGCCGTTGAGTTCGACGTGATCCTTGGCGGTCACGTTCATGAATCCCGTATCGATCATGTGGCCGATACACTCGTCGTTCGCCCGGGAGCAAACGCGAGTGGAATTGTCGAAGTCCAGCTCGATGAAGACCCGTACGCCCTGTATCACGATCTTGCATCCGCGCCAGTAGACGAGTCGCTCCAGGGCGCTCTCCAGGAGCGGATGACCGAGGTGGGGCTCTCGGAGGTCGTCGCAACCGTCACTGACCCGCTTGAACGGACCCGGGATGCAATCCGACGGGGGGACTGCGATCTTGCAGTGCTCCTTGCAGAGGCTTACCGGCACGCGACTGATGCCGACGTCGGGCTCCAGAATAGCGGAGGTGTTCGGAATGGTCCGCATCTCGTTGGGGACGTCACCGCGGCGGACCTCGTCGGCGTCGTCCCATTCGACGAACCCGTCGCGATAGCAGAGCTTACCGGGGAGGAACTCCGGACGGTACTCGACGCACAGCGACCGACGTCTCCTGAAGAGGGGTGGCGTGGATATGCGAGTGGGGTCACTGTCACGTGGGATGACGGAATTCTCGATTCGGTCGCTGTCAATGGCGAACCCTTGGACCCGAAAGCGACTTACCGGCTTGCGACCAGTGAGTACGTGTTCGGGACTCCCTATGAGTTCCCGACGCTGACCACCCAGCAGGTCGTATCGACGACCGAGCGGACCCAATACCGGATCGTCGTCGACTTCGCACGTGAGGGTGGACTCGATCCAACGGTCATCACACCCGATCTCCCGCCATCACTGACCGACTAATTATACGCTCCTTCGGCGACAGCTAACGACTAAGGGCGCATGGAGAGTATACGCCCCCATGCCAAGAGAGGAGACACAACCGTCGTTCCAGATCACCCACGACGTGGCACCGTCCGAGACCTTGATCGCGGGCTTTTCCTCGTTCGGGCTGGCAGGACTCACTGCCGTCGATTACCTTGTCAATCAACTCGATCTCGAGGAAACGGGACACGTTACCGTTGACGATCTCCCGTCGATCACCCCGTTTCAGAACGGTGCCCCCCGTCATCACACTCGGCTCTTCTCTCGCCCGGACTTTCCAGTCACTGTCCTCGTCAACGAACTTTTCGTTCCGGTCTTTGCAGCAGATCCATTAGCGGATGCAATTCTGGAGTGGACAGCGGCGAACGGCGTCGAAGAGATCACTGTCCTCTCGGGTATTCCGGTACCCCATGGGCCAGACGATCATCACGTGTTCTACGTTGCGACCGAGGACTATCAGCAACGACGCCTCGAGGGTGTCGACATTCCCGCAATGGGAAACGGCTTTCTCGACGGTGTGAACTCAAGCTTGATCGGCCAAGGCATGGAGACTGACCTTCGAGTGGGCGTCTACGTGACCCCAGTGCATGCACAGGTCCCCGACGTCGAGGCGGCGATTCGACTCGTCGATGGCGTCGAACTTGCCTACGATATCGACGTCGATACAGCAGAACTTGAGGGATTCGCTTCCGATGTGGAACAGTACTACGGGGAGCTCGCGGATCGACTTGAGACAGTGGAGAAGGAGCACAGACCAGAGGATCGTATGTACATGTAGCCAGCTAGGGTGCGCTCGTTTCTACTCGAGCTCACAATAGGGTTTTCAGAATTTGTTGATTCCCGTGTCCGTAATCACCCGGTCGAGCAGACGTGTCGGGGTTGCATCGTAGGCTGGATTTCCGACTTCGAACCCTTCCGCAGGCTCACGCATTACTTCGCTGGTCGAGCGATAGTCGTTCTCGAATGAGAAGCCGCTGTCGACGAGTTTCGCGCTCGATCCGACCACGTCGACGGGCACACCGAGATCGGCTGCGGTCGCCGCGATGGGATAGGTCCCGACGCGGTTGTAAAGCGTCTCGTTGACGATGCAGTCCATTCCGACGAGGACCCGGTCACACTCAGGGAGATAATGTCCGACGGCTCCGTCGACGATCAGCGTCGGATCGATCCGGTCGATTTCGGCAAGTGTTCGTGCCGTTCGCCTCCCAAGGAATCGGGGCCGAGCTTCCGTCGTGATCACTGAGAGCGAAATCCCCTCGATCGTCGCGGTTTCGATTGCCTCCAGAACGGTCGAGGAGTAATCGTGGGTCAATATCGTATCGCCGTCCACCAACGTTTCTGCTGCCCGAGCGGCCGCTTCACTCTTCGCGGATTCGACTGCGTCTACCACCTCTTGAATCGCCCGCTCCGTGACCTCCTGTGCCTCCGCGACGGTTTCCGGATCTGCATCCTCCACTGTCCGAACAATGTCACGTTGGGTGGTGTGCAGGGAGGCATGTGACCGGTTGGCCCGCATGAGGGCATTGCTATTCCGGTTGAGCGACCGTTCGTACTCCTCGACTGTTGCGAACTCGCGATTGAGGAGCTCCCGGAGCGCGCGTGCTGCTTTCACCGCGACCGCGGACGAGGAATGGGTCCGCATTTCACGGATCTCCTCGACGGTCTCGTCGATCATACTGCAGTCTGGATCCGCCCGGACCAATACTTTGTCGCTCGGACTGGTGTCGGCTGGACCGTGCCAGAAGCCCTATGATGCTTGCGAGCAGAGGACGTGGCCATGCACGACGACGCACTCGAGGACCAGGGGACACTGGTCGAACTGATCGAGGAAGCAGGCTGGGACGTGACGGATACCGAACTGTCGATCTATGAGAGCCCGTGGACAGACGATGACGACCCGGAAGCGACCGTGACTATCACTGCCAGGAAGGTGTACGAAGACGATGGTGGAAGCACATTTCAGGTGAAGTGACGGACACGCCGATGAATCACCCTTTGATGTTGCAAACAGGGTAGGTTCGTGCGACCTTGTCGCCAATGCCAAGCGCGTCGCTCACTCGAACGACTTCATCCACGTCCTTGTAGACCCCAGGGGCTTCCTCAGCAATGGTTGCTCCTGATTGAGCCTTCACGTAGACCTGACTCTGTTCCCGGAGATCGTCCTGAACGTCGCCTCCCCAGAACTCCTGTTTCGCCTGCGTCCTCGACATAAGTCTCCCTGCACCGTGGGCGGTCGACCCGAACGTTTCGGTCATGGAGGCCTCCCCTCCCCGCAGGACGTAGCTTCCAGCTCCCATACTCCCCGGGATGATGACTGGCTGCCCCACCTCTCGGTACGCTGCTGGCACCTGGGGGTGACCCGCTGGAAACGCTCTGGTCGCTCCCTTCCGGTGGACGAAGAGTTCCTGTTCCTCGCCGTCGACTGTGTGGACTTCTTTCTTGGCGATATTGTGGGCGACGTCGTAGAGGAGGTGCATCTCCATGTCTTCCCAGGAGCGGCCGAAGACATCCGCAAAAACCTCTCTCGTGCGGTGCATGATGACCTGCCGGTTTACCCAGGCGTAGTTGATCGCGGCGCCCATCGCGAGATAGTAGTCAGCTGCGAGCTGTGAGCCCGCGGGTGCAGCCGCTAATTCCTTATCCGGCAACGTGTTCAGAAGCCCCTGGTGTGCCTGCTCGATCTTTCGAAGGTAATCCGTGCAGGTCTGATGGCCGAGGCCACGCGAGCCGCAGTGGATCAGGACGACGATCTGGTCCTCC
>CAZEDI010000050.1:0-1644 GCA_964510865.1 uncultured Halobacteriales archaeon | reverse complement strand
CGACGTCTTCGCGGAAAACGTCCGTGACGCGCTGGACTTCGAGGAAATGATTCCCGGATCCTAGGCTCCCGATCTGGTTCGTTCCCCGGTCCTTTGCTTCCTTCGAGACCTTCTCCGGATCCGATTCATGGAAGACACCCTCGTCTTCGCAATGCTCGAGATCGTCCTCCACTGCGTGGCCCTCCTCGAGCGCCCAGTCCATCCCCCGGTCGAGGATGGCGTTGACCGTCTCCCGACTTCCATCGGCGATCACACCGCCTCCGAGTCCGGTCGGAACAGCATCGAAGATGGAATCGACGAGATACTCCTCGCGACCGTGAACATCTTCATACGAGAGGTTCGTCTTCATCATTCGCACGCCACAATTCGAGACGACGAACCCATTGGCGACGAAGTTGTGCGCATCGTGCTCGACGCCGATATCGTAGACAGGTGCCTTCCCAGCATTGTCGATAGAGCTGATTTCAGCTTCGACCGTTAGATTATCACGAACGGTGAGTTGTTCGCAGAACGCATCGAATCCGGGAACGGGTTTCGAATCCTCTGTACGCGGGAATCCACCATCGGCCATCGCGTTGGCTTCCGTTGCACTCGCTTCACGAGACTCAATTGCCAGCGATGTTTCCTTCAAATATTGGACTGTTTTCACCGACATCTTCTGTTTATGGAGGTTGTATCGATAGCCAACAGTTGTGAAGAATCTACGAAGGTTTTCCGCAGTACTCGTAATGCCAAGTTCCAGTTGAACTGCGTCGTCCTTCGATGTGGCATCACACCGACCTAGTTGATTTGTTCTGATCCCTAGGTCGGCAAGAACGCTAGCGATCTCCCACAGGAACTGCTCGCCGGAATCAGCGCACTCGCTACTCCTCGTCAGGGAGAGTGTGGGACTGGAGAGGTCCATGTTCGCCACCGGTGCGGGCATGCTCATCTCCGCACCGAAGAATGTCGAGAGGTACAGTGCCCGCTGCCAGTTCGAGAGTCGCTCTAAATACGCAGGCGTGGTACAACGCGACTCGACTTTCGTATTTGTCGGAGTTCCTAATCTGACCAATAGTTGTTTGAGGGCGGGTGAACTGGATGTGACGCTGTACTCAGTCCGACTCGCATCGGTACCGGTACTACAGTACTCGCGGTCGTGTACAGCGATTGCAGAAGTTTCAAACCCGATTCGGGCGATATCCTCACGGATCGATTCGAGATCGTCGGGCTCCCCGTAGAACCAGGTCTGCCCGTCACTGAACGATCCATTCCCGGTGTGGTAGCCGACGAGTTTGATGAGTCGAGCAAACGCCTCATCTGTAGACTGGAGTGGAAGGAGATCCCGTTGTTTCAGGGCCCGAACCACTGCTGGATCCTCGTTTGTGAAATCCTCTTCCGTGAGGACAGCGAACTCCTCAGGTGATTCGTATTCGACACCACGGAATGGGTCGATGTATACTGAATCGCCGGGTTGTAGCTCATCGAGTCTCGTCTTCCCAGCAGGGGTGAGGAACTCGTGATCCGGCGTCGCTTTGAGGGTGTCACCTGTCGTCGTCTCGATTTCACGGACCGGTTTGTCATCGCTTTTCGTAAGGAGCCGGACTCGTGAGGTAACCTCTCTGTCAGCTTTGACGATAGTTGATTCGTGTTCGAACGTATCTT
>CAZEDI010000049.1:0-17888 GCA_964510865.1 uncultured Halobacteriales archaeon | reverse complement strand
GAACCGGGCTTTTGAGCGCGAGATCAGTCCGGCCTTCTATCAGCTGCCAATGGACGACAATGCATGGGACGTAGGCCGATTCGACGACATCTGGAGCGGGGTGTTCTTGAAGCGAGCCTGTGACGTCCTCGGAACGCGCATTTACAACGGCGACCCGCTTTGTGAACACAACAAAGCGCACCGATCGACGTTCGCGGATCTGGAAAACGAGGTCGCCGGCCTCGAACTCAACGAACACCTCTGGGAAGTCGTGGATGACGTCGGAGCGCAGGCGAATTCATATGCTGGCGTATTTGAGGCGATCGCTGAGGAGCTCACTGCCAGGGACTTCTCCGCGTGGACGAATGGCGACTTTCTTACGTACTGTGGTGAGTACATGTTCGACTGGCTCGACTGTCTAGCGGAACTCGAAAACGCCGCTACACAACGCGTCCCGGTTGCCGCGGACGATTGAGGACGACAAATCGGGAGGCTTATATTTGTTTAGGTAAGCCTAAAACACATGAATCGTGACGATCGGTTCGGTCGGCGTCGGTTTCTCGCATCGGTCGCCGCAGGGTCTACGGCGGGACTTGCTGGATGTTCGTTGCCGTTCGGGACAAATACGGATGGAGAGCCGAGTGGTAACGGGATCGACATTCCTCCGCTCACTCAATTCAGGGGGTCGGGGGCCCTTATCGAGGGGAGGCCGGCACCTGGTGGGACGTCCATCGAAGACCTGCCTGACCTCTCAGGCACGTTGAACATGTACATCGGTGGCGGTGAGGGCGGGATCTACAGTGAATTCGTCGACATGCTGGAGCAGATCTATCCGGACTTCACGGTGCTTTCCAGCTACGACTCCTCAGCGTCACAGGCACAGAAGATCGTTGATGAGGTCGAAGCGGGCGCAATCCAAGCCGACGTGTTCTGGTCGATCGACGCGAGTTCGCTCGGATACGTGGCCGACAACGACGCGTATGAGTCATTCCCGTCGGAGGTGTACAGTCCAGTACCGGAGGCGTTCCGAGGTGACGACGCTTCGTGGGTCGGTGTCGCAGGCCGTGCTCGGAGTGTCCCCTATAACACGAACCAGCTGAGCGAGGGCGAGATCCCAACCAAGGTACGGAGCTTCCCGGAAACCGAAGCGCTGCAGGGTACGATGGGATGGGCTCCCACATACGGCGCGTTCAAATCGTTCGTGACGGCAATGCGGCTCAGTCGAGGTCGGGACGCAACCCGATCGTGGCTCGTCTCGATGCGCGAGGCGGGAACACAGAACGAGTACGTCGTCTCACAACAAGTCGCTGACGGCGCGCTAGCAGCTGGTTTCGCCAACCACTATTATGCGATGCGTGTCAAGAATCAGCGGCCTGACGCCCCGATCGATCTTGCCTTCACGCAAGGAGACGCCGGTGCACTCGTGAACGTGGCCGGACTCCTCCGTATACAGGGAACGGAGAAGGACGAGCTCGTTAATACGTTCGTGAGACACCTGCTCTCCGCAGAGGCCCAGGAGTTCTTCGCGACTGTCAGTTTCGCCTACCCGATGATCTCGGACGTTGAGCCTGTCGGGGATCTCCCGTCCATCGATCAACTGAATCCTCCCGACATCGATCTCTCGAAGCTGTCGAACTTGGACGAGACGCTCGAGTTGATGAACGAGGCGGGAGTGTCCGGATAACCAGCTAGCATGAGTGCCCGCGACGTGTTCCCGCGACTGGTCAACACAGTGGGGGAAGACGGCGCGGTTGGTGTCAGCCTCTCACTACTCGCGGCGGCGATCGCGGCCCTCCTCGTGTTACCGATCGTCTGGCTCATCCTCGGTGTTGTCGAACTCGGCCCACGGGCGCTCGAGCTGACGGTATCATCGACCACGATTCGGGTACTCGTACGGAGCGTGGCCCTCGTCATCGTCGTGACACTGGCCAGTGTCTCCATCGGCGTCCCGCTGGCGGTTCTCACCGCCCAAACGGACCTGCCATTTCGACGATTCTGGACGATCCTCGTCGCCCTTCCCCTGGTCGTGCCGAGCTACCTGGGCGCGTTCGCCTTCGTCTCGGCGTTCGGTCCGCAGGGGGCGTTCGCCGACGTCCTGGCCCCCCTTGGTATTGCCCGCATCCCGTCGATATACGGGTTCGCTGGTGTCTCGCTTGTACTCACTCTCTATACCTATCCATACGTTTTCCTCACGACTCGCGCGTCGTTGCTGTCACTCGATGCCTCGCTTCTCGAGGCTGCGCGAACCCTGGACTGTAGTCGACGGGAAGCGTTTCGTCGGGTCACGCTCCCTCAGATTGCCCCGGGCGTGGCTGCCGGTGCTCTCCTCGTCGCGCTCTATACTCTCTCGGATTTCGGAACGCCGAACATCATGCGTGTCGAGGTATTCACGCAGTTCATCTACGCACGCTACAACGGTTTCATGCAAGATTACGCCGCGCTCCTCTCACTCCAATTACTTGGGGTGACGGCGGTTATTCTCGCGCTCGAATCCCGGATCGGAGCCGATGACTCGGGTGCGTACGGGAGCCGTGGATATCGCGGTGGGACCAGATTCGCCCTCGGGCGGTGGCGGCATCTTGCCTCGCTTCTTCCGGCGACGATTGCACTCCTCGCGATCGCGCTCCCTGTCGGCATTTTCGCGACATGGCTATCCCGCGGTGGCCCCGGGTACGACGTCGGTGGGCTCGCGTTTTCTTGGGTATACGGCTGGAACTCCGTCTACGTCGCGGGATTTGCGGCAGCTGTTTCGATCCTCGTTGCCCTCCCAGTGGCCGTGCGGTCCGCGGGTTCGCGCCTCGGTCGCCTCGCGGATCGTGCAAGCTACGTCGGGTACGCGACGCCGGGTATCGTGTTGGCGATCGCCCTCGTGGCGTTCAGTCTCGACCTCGTTCCGGCCCTGTACAAGACGATCCCGTTGCTGGTATTCGCCTACGTCGTCAGGTTCGTGCCCCAGGCTGTCGGGTCGATTCGATCGTCGGTCCTCCAGGTCGATCGCCGACTCCTCGAAGCTTCCCGGACGCTCGGCCGCTCGCGCCTATCGACGTTTCGTTCCGTGACACTCCCACTGATCGCTCCGGGACTCGTCACGGGTGCCGCGCTGGTCTTTCTCACCACGATGAAGGAGCTCCCGGCGACCCTGATTCTGCGTCCGTTAGGCTTTGATACCCTGGTGACATACATCTGGCGCGTACAGGAAGTCGGCGCGTACGGACGAGCGGCGATCCCAGCACTCGTACTGGTGATCGCCTCTGGTCTCTCGATGGCCGTCATCCTCGCCCAGGAGGGGAGTGAGCGGTGACCGGACCGACCGAACCTAACAATCGACTCATGACGACAGAACCGCCCGCTGCGGATCACGAACACGTCGATGAGGAAGGGATACAATCGACAGAGTCTGCTGGTGCGGCTATCCTTCGACTCGTGGGAGTGACGCGGACCTTCGGTAGTGAAGCCGCCGTCAATCGACTCTCCCTCACTGTTGAGGAAGGCGAATTGCTCACGTTGTTAGGCCCGTCGGGCTGCGGGAAGACGACTACCCTCCGACTGCTTGCGGGGTTGGATGCCCCCGAAGAGGGAACGATTCGCGTCGCTGGCGAGACCGTTGCGGGCGAGGGACGATTCGTTCCACCGGAGGAGCGTGACGTCGGCCTTGTCTTTCAAGAATTCGCCCTCTTTCCACACCTTTCCGTGGCTGAGAACGTCGCCTTCGGAATCCAGGACCTACCGACCGGGGCAGTTCACCAGCGCGTCGATGAACTTCTGGATTTAGTCGGCTTGGCGGCGTATGGCGAGCATGCCCCGGATGATCTCTCTGGCGGGCAGCGCCAGCGTGTCGCACTCGCCCGCTCGCTCGCGCCCGAACCGGATGTCTTGTTGCTGGACGAGCCCTTCTCGAACCTCGATGTTGCGCTCCGCAAAGAAATGCGAGAGGAGGTCCGGCGGATCCTCAAAGATGCGGGCGTGACGGCGGTTTCAGTCACCCACGACCAAGAGGAGGCGCTCTCCATCAGCGATCGTGTTGCAGTTATGCACGACGGCAGTATCGAACAGATCGATCGACCAGAACTCGTGTTCGAGCATCCCCAGTCGCGCTTCGTCGCGGACTTCCTCGGGCAAGCTGGATTCGTCTCGGGACGTCTTTCGGATGGGCTCATCGAGACCGAACTCCAGACGTTACACGCAGGGATGCTGAAGGGGCTCTCTGCGGAGTATGATGGCGCGGCAGTAGATATCCTCGTTCGTCCCGACGACCTGCGGGCTATTCCAGCCGAAAACGGCGAGGGGAATGGTCGTATCGTCACCCGCGAATATACTGGGCCGGCGTTCGTCTACGGTGTCGAACTCGACTCTGGTGAGCTCGTCCACTGCCAGCACAACCACGCCGCGGACTTCGATCTCGATCAGCGCGTCCGGGTGGACCTTACCGCGGACCACACCCTCGCGTGGTTTCCCGCAGAGTGACATGCGGCGGCACGAGGCGAGGCTGGCGACCGTCGCTGTTGCACTCGCAGGCGCACTCTTCGTCTGGTTCGTCTCCGTCCGCGTTTTTCCCTACCATTCGTTGAACCACGACGAGGCCGTCTACCTCCAACAGGCCGCGTTGTTGCTCGACGGACAGCTCTCTCTTCGGCCACCGCTCGATGGCCTCTTTCGACCCTGGTTTTTCGTCGATGCCGGGGAGACACTCTATCCCAAGTACGCACCCGTGGTGGCAGCGATGTTTGCCCTGGGCGAGCTTGTCGGGGGGTACCGGCTTGCGCTTCCCGTGATCGCTGGGGGCATCCTTGCTCTCACCAGTGGTGTGACGACTGAGGTGTTCGATCGCCGAACGGGGGTACTTGCTGCTGTGTTCGTCCTTGCCTCTCCGCTATTTTTCATCGATGCTGCGGTGTTTCTCCCGTATGCACCGACGACATTTCTGAACCTCGTGTTCGCATATGCGTATCTCCGGGCAGACAGGCAAGATGACGTCAGATGGGCTGCTCTTGCTGGTGGTTCGATCGGGCTCGCCTTCTTTGCTCGTCCGTATACGGCAGTGCTCTACGCAGCACCGTTCGTTGGACACGCTCTCTGGATCCTCTGGAGCGATGGCCACGCTGCATTCCGACGACAGGCCATCACCGCTGCGATCGGTCTCGCGGGTGTCGGGACGGCCCTCGGATACAACGCAGTTATGACGGGATCACTGCTCACGTTCCCCTACGAGGCGTTCGCACCACTCGACGGGCTTGGCTTTGGAACCAGGCGTATCCTCGATCACGAGGTGACGTACACACTATCCCTTGCACTCCGTGCGAATGCCGAGGTCGTTCGTCTCTTCGCCGCCGAGTGGATTGCCGGTGGTCTTCTCGGTGCTGGACTCGCGATTGTCGGGATGATTGGTACAGTACGTCGAGGAATACGTCCCCGTCAGGCGATTCTCGCAGGTCTCGTCGTCTCCGTCGTCGGTGGTAACGTATTCTTCTGGGGAAATCTCAATGTCCTGGGCGACCTGGACCGCGCCGGTGACGGACTCGTAGCGGTTCTCGGCCCCTACTACCACTTCGATCTCCTTCTCCCTGCAGCCGCCTTTGCGGCCCGTGGAAGCCTGATAGGTCTCGACGGTGTTCGGGACCTGCTGGACCGTGGTGCTCCGGACCGGACCTGGGCCCGTGGTGGAATGGTCGCTGTCCTCATCCTTGGAACGGTGACGCTCGGTATGGCCACAGTGGCTGCCGTCGACGACCCGCTCGAACGTAATTTAGAGGCTTCCGAGACGTACGAGCGGGCGTACCACCCGTTCGAGATACATGTGCAGAACAACGCGCTCGTTTTCCTACCGGATCCATACGGCGACTGGCTCAATCACCCATTCCAGGTACTCAGGAACACGCCTGGGTTCGACGGCGACGTGGTATACGCGCTCGATCATCGACCATTCGATCTCGTCGATACGTATCCAAATCGAACGATCTACCGGTACGGCTTCCGAGGACCCTGGGCGCCGTTTGCTGGCTCACCCGAGGCTACTCACCTCCAACCCGTCGATGCCGTCGCCGGTGAGACGGTGAGCCTGAACACCACGCTGGGAATTCCACCAGGT
Organism: uncultured Halobacteriales archaeon; assembly: GCA_964510865.1. Taxonomy (GTDB): domain Archaea; phylum Halobacteriota; class Halobacteria; order Halobacteriales; family Hikarchaeaceae; genus CAZEDI01. The sequence goes on along the minus strand of CAZEDI010000049.1, from coordinate 11,824 downwards.
TCTGATGCAGTCACTGTCCGGGTTGCCACTGACGACGGACAGGTATACTACGTCGCATCGAACGCAAGTGGATCCATGGCCGTGAACATCCGAGTTGGGGCCGATGGGGTTCGAGTCGCCGGGAACCTCCAACATGTCGGCGACAATGGCGCACCACTTCCTGTCGACGGTCGGGAGATGATCCGTGTTACCACGTTCGTCGATTACGGTCCACGGGGTGGCTTTACGTATCGTCTCGACGTCCCGGTGTCCGTGAACGCAACGACAGTCCGTGCGATCACACCCCGTACCGAATACTGTCGGATTGCGCGGAGCTGTGGCGGTACTGCCACATATATCCCGGACGCAGCACCTGACGGCGTCTTCATCCGGACGTCCCTCGACGCCGAACACAATTCATAAGTTTAGGTCAACCTAATTCAGTGCCGAATGGAGCTCTCCCGGCGTGATGCGATTGCCGCGCTTGCCGCCACAGGAGTGGCGATCGGGGGAGGCATTACACTGTTCGACTCACGAGAGGACCAACACGACCGAGTGGGAGAGGGGCATGTGAAGACCGCCATCGCGGCCGCGGAGGTGCTCTATCCGAGCGAGCTCACCGAAATCGAGACATTCGTATCGACGTTTGTCGAGGGACGCGCAGCCGGGCACCCCGATCACGCCGAGGGAATGGCCGAAGCTCTTGCCTTTCTCGACCGCTACGCGCAGTCTTGGTATGATCAACAGTTTGCATCGTTGACCAGCGACACGCGACATACCATGCTGCAAGATATGGGCGCGGACGCAGTCGATCCGGATCCTGAGGGGACGGACGTCGAGCGCCTGCGATATTACGTGGTAAATGAACTCCTGTTTGCACTGTACACTTCACCGACCGGAGGGAGACTCGTCGGGCTCGAGAATCCGCAGGGATACCCTGGCGGCCTCGCGAGCTACACGCGGGGGTCTGAGCCGTGAGTGGGACCGTCGATCGAACTCCATCGGACCGTGTCGACGTCTGTGTCGTCGGTGCTGGACCCGCGGGCGCCATCGTGGCGAGCGAGCTGGCTGATCGTGGCCATGCTGTAGTGGTCCTCGAGGCAGGCGAACGATTCGATCCAGCCGATCGGGAGCGTCGCATGGAGCGGGCAATTCGGCCCGGTCACGATCCAGGCGCAGTCTGGGGAATGGGCGGAGAACGGGATGCGTTTTCCTCCACTGGGGAGCGCTCCTACCCCCTGAATCGAGCCCGGGTGAAAGGCGTCGGTGGTTCGACACTCCATTGGCAGGGGATGGTCATGCGCCTCCACGAATCCGATTTCGAACGTCGGTCACGTGACGGTGTGGCGGCCGATTGGCCACTCGACTACGAGGATCTGCGACCCTACTATGCACGTGCCGAATCTGCATTCGGGGTCGCAGGTGCGACGGATAATCCGTTTGCTCCTCCACGGGAGGAACCGTTTCCGCTCCCTGCATTCCCACCGTCGTACAGCGACTCGATCTTTGCACCCGCTTGTGAGAACCTGGGGATCACGATGCACTCTGTCCCCAATGCACGCAACTCGGAATCCTACGACGGTCACTCGGCCTGTGTGGGCTATGGAACGTGCAAGCCGGTTTGTCCATCTGGGGCGAAGTATGACGCGACGCGGCACATCGAACGAGCAGAGGCCGCTGGCGCTCGTGTGATCGATCGTGTCCCAGTGCAGCGTCTTGTCCACGACGACAGGGGTGATCGTGTTGAGGCTGCAGTGTACGCAACACCTGATGGCGAGGAGCACCGGCAGGAAGCACGCCATGTCGTGATTGCGTGTGGCGGTGTCGAGACCCCACGCCTGCTGTTGCTTTCAGCGTCTCGAACATATCCTGACGGCCTGGCTAATTCCAGCGAGGTCGTCGGTCGGTACTTCACCGAGCACCTCTTCGCCGGTACAGGTGGCCTGATCGATCGCCGCACCCGGCAGAACCACGTCGGCTTTCTGACGAGTGAATGCCATCAGTTCTACGATGACCCCGCGGCCGGCACTCCGGAAGGCGTCCCAGCGGCGGATGTGAATCGTGCTGACCTGGGGAGCATCAAGCTCGAGTTCTTCAACTACGCTGGCCCGTCCCCCGTGGAGCATGCGCTGTCAGGAAACACCTGGGGTGACGACCTGCTTACAAACATCCGGGAGGTGTACGGGAATAGTATCGCGATGGGCGGGCTGGTCGAACAGCTTCCCCGTCGGGAAAATCACATCCGTCTCGATCATTCTCGGACCGACCACCATGGGAATCCGATTCCAGCGGTCCATTGGCGCCTCGACCACCGGACGAGACGTACTATTCGTCGGGCCAATGCGATTCAAGAGGCGGTGCTCGATGAGCTCGGGACGGAGATCACGTGGCAGGCAGATCCAGGGTCAACCGGACCGGCATTCCACCACATGGGGACGACACGGCTGGGGACGGATCCAACGGAGAGCGTCGTTACACCGCGATTACGGACTCACGACCTCACCAACCTCTGGATTGCGGGTAGCAGTGTCTTCGTTACGGGCGGTGCGATGAACCCGACACTCACTATCGCGGCGCTGTCGTTCAGGCTCGCGGATCATCTCGACAGTGATCTCTGAGGCAGTAACCATTCATCGTGTGCCATCTGCGTCCGGTGTTTTTCCACCGCCGGAAATACGACGCGCGATCCAGCCAAACCGCTCCTCGAGGCCGACCGTGAGTATCGAGGTGGCAATGGCAACGCCACCTGAAAGCGGATCCAACGTGGTCTCGCCGAGGCGGTCGGCATACTCGATCTCGATCTCCGTCACATCGTATCCGCGCGCAATGGGTCGCATCAAGAGCTCGGCAGACAGCCCCGTGTTCTCTGTCCACTCAATCGATTCGATCACGTTCCGTCGGTAGGCTCGCATCCCAGTCGTCGTGTCGTGGACCCGACGGCACAACAGCGCACTAGCAAGGGCGGCAAACATCTTGTTACCAAGCCTGTTCAGGTGTGGCATAGACGCGGCTCCGCGCGAGAGACGGTCCCCGGAGACGACGTCGTAGCCCTGGTTCACGAGGTCGAGGAATGCCGGCAACTGGTCCATCGGGTAGGTGTCGTCGCAGTCAGTTGTAACGATTACAGGCCGAGACGCAGCCCGTAGAGCCCGTTCTACAGCAACACCGTACCCACGGGGCTCCTGTTCGATGACTCGTGCTCCCTGTTCTCGGGCGATTTCGGGCGTTCGATCATTCGAGCCGTCGACACACACTACTTCGGCCTCGCCGTCCGTGATGGTGTCAATATCGGCTAAGACGGTGCCGATTGCTGCCTCCTCGTTGTATGTTCCCATCACGACGCTCACGTCTGCGAACGTATAGGGTCCCTGAGCTTCCATCATGGGAATAGTCTAGCCGGAATTATTTTAGGCTTGCCAAAAAACGCGGGTTTTCTTCACCGTATAGACGAGAACCATTTTATCCTCTCTCGTCCCGTTTGGTCGTTCTCTGGTTCAACCTCCGGTAGTCGCTAACCTGCCGTGGTTACCGCGTCTGGACGGACCATTCCCCGGATTCGAACGTAACAACGCCGTCAAAGAGTGCCTTTAGCGTATTCACGTCCTTCTCGTCGTGAGCGCCAGGATCGAGGTGATAGTGCGCCCGGGCGTCCACCACGTCAAGCCGACCAGTGAGAACATGGAGGAATCGGAACACCTGCCGGACCTCTGCGTACTGCAAGAGCGTCGTCAGCGAGTGAAAGCACACGATGACGTCGGTCTCGTCGCCTTCCCACTCCGAAATAATCGAACTGATCTTCATCCCCAACCCGGTGAGATCACCAGGGGTCGAGATAGTTTCGGAGGTCACGCCCGGATCGCCAATCTCGGTGGCGAATCCGTCTGGTGACGTGGCCGCAACCGAGCGGGCGTGATCACCCACCGTCACGAATGCGAGATTCAACGGCTGAACCTCGCCGAGATGGGACCGGAGTGCCCCGAGACGATTGTCCGGGGTGTCCGTGAGTGCGACGTGGAGCAGGTTTGATCCGTCGACATCCCCGGCAGAGAGCACACGAGCACACGCTGCTCCGTCGGATAGTTCCATACTCGGGGCAAGAATGAGGACATTCGAGGCATCCTCCACTCCCTCCAGGGATGAAGGGACGTGCCCATCGGATCTGCTCATTGCAGCGTTGTATGACATGGGGCTTGAAATAGTTTCCCCGTTCGTTATCGGTATTGAAATTTGTCAGACATGCTGCTGTCTGGCATATACGGGTGTCAAACCGGGGAAAATCGCCTGCTGGGGCTATCGTCGCGGGGGACCGTCACCCGTAAGTGTTCCCAGCCGGTCCTGACGAGCATGCACGGACGTGCCAGGGCGCCTGCGGCCGGAACAGTGCTCAACGCCCTGGCGAACGGGTCGGGATCCGCGTTCGCCATCGACGCACACACGACGGCGGAGGTCACTCTCGATGCAGATGCGAACGGTGTCGTTGGCCATGTCGCAGACGCACCTGACGCGGACACACGCCTTATCGAACGGTGTGTCGACCTCGTTGTTGATCGATTCGGTTCCGGCGAAGGCGGACACGTGTATACCGAAAGCGAGATTCCGATGGCTGCGGGCTTGAAGAGTTCGAGCGCTGCGGCAAATGCGGTAGTCCTGGCGACGCTCGACGCACTTGAAGTTCCGATAAGTGATCCACCGGGACATGAAGACACAGCTGAAACAGGGGAGACAGTCAGTCCCCTCGGTCGCGAGCGGGCAGCACGGATCGGGGTCGAGGCAGCCCGTGATGTCGGTGTCACGGTTACAGGAGCATTCGACGACGCGAGTGCATCGATGCTCGGCGGTGTGACGATCACGAATAATCGGAACGATACGTTGCTGCACCGAGAGCCAGTCGAGTGGGACGTCCTCGTCTGGTCACCACCAGAACGGGCATACTCTGCAGACGCGGATGTTACTCGTTGCACGCAGATTGCTCCGGTGGCCGACTTCATTTTCGAGACTGCGCTTTCGGGCAAGTACGCCGAAGCGATGACCGTGAACGGGTTCGCTTTCTCGGCGGCACTCGGGTTCTCGGCCGAACCGCTACTCGAGGCATTGCCCGCCGCGGAGGGGGTTTCGCTCTCGGGCACGGGCCCGAGCGTAACGGCTATCGGCGACGCGGACACGCTTGCTACCATCGAAGACGACTGGGATCAGCGAGAGGGGACACTATGGCACACGACGACGCACAACGACGGCGCGCGGACGATATGAGCCTCGATGAGCTTCGCGAGGAGATCCAGGCGATTGACCGGGAGCTCGTCGAATTGATCGCACAACGAACGTACGTGGCAGACACGATCGCCCAGGTAAAGGAGCAACAGGGGTTGCCCACGACCGATGAGGAACAGGAGCAACGGGTGATGAATCGTGCCGGGGAGAACGCTCGGCAATTCGACGTTGACGCGAACCTCGTCAAGGCGATCTTCCGGCTCCTAATCGAGCTGAACAAGGTCGAACAGCGGGAGAACCGGTAGCACATACTACACCCGTCCACTACTTTTCTCTCGGTAGTTGGTCCTTCGTTTCTCGATTTGTGGATTCTATCCGGGAATTCAGTAGAACAGGCTACCTTCGAGGAAGATTATCGAATAGCTACGGGGACAGGCGGGGGTAGAAATAGTCAACTAGTTTTATCGCGTCGTGACTGCATCTAGAATTAACGCCCTATTCTGGGACTACGTTTCGAACGCCCAATTAAACCGAGCCGTATCCGAGTATCGTCTGAACTCGATTGCCTTTCCATCATCGAATTCCCAGACGTGAACATTCGGGATCTCGATGGACTTCCCCGTTTTTGTGAGTCCCAGTAAACGTCCCAAACACGATGACGGTATCTCCTTCATCAATGTATCGGTCAGTTGTGAATACTGGCTCTTCGAACTCCATCAATACGGAAGTGAGAACCTCGTGGACTTGTTCGGGGCCTCGGTAGGCCCCACCGATTAGCAATCCCTCGGGTTCCTGCCACTCGATGTCGGGGTCCATGAGCGTCGTACTTTCAAAGGCGCGATCGGAGGTCGCATTGTACATCTCGGCCAGACGATCGACGTTACTCTTTCTCGTTGTTTCACCCATGTGGGTACCTGCTGAATAGAGACGCCGTCTGTGAATGTATACATTTGCCATGAATCCACTATGGGACCTCTGTGAGAGATACGCGGCCTAGCTTTCACATGCCCCGAAACCACCTATCGTAACGGTATCTGCAAGTCTGTGAGAGATCGGGAGAGTACATTCAGCAAACGATCATTCTGCTCTCCCCGTACACGGGAGACTATGTGTGTCGTCATGTATCAAATCGAGTCGAGAAACTCCCGCAGAACGTGGTTGAACCGCTCGGGTTCCTCAACGGTTATACAATGACCACTTTGTTCGAAGAGTTCGAATCGAGCGTCCTGAATCAATTCGGCCGCAGACTTCACATTGGCCACACTCCGCCATTTCTCATCCGCCCCGGCACAGACGAGAGTCGGCACATCGATCTCGCGCAGCACATCCCGGTAATCCCGCATAAAATCAAGGAGCATCGCACCCTGAGTCGATGGTGGTGTTCGGGTCCCCTCATCGAACATCATGTTCCGTAGATCCCGTGATGGTGGTTCTTTGAGCAGTCCCTCTATCGATTCGTTGGTGACTTCCAGTGGATTCGTTTGTATACCATCGAGAAACTCTCGCATTCCGTCTACAGTGTACGTCCCAAATTCATAATCCTCTCGCTGATATGGCGAGGGTTCCATGTCAATATCGACCAATGCCCGTATTCGTTCGGTGCCAAACTGATCGATATATTCCCATGAGACGAGTGCACCCATGGACCAGCCAACGACTGCGACATCCGTCATGTCAAGCTGTTCGAGAACGGTACGTAGATCGCGGGCATGTTGCGAAAGTGTGTTGCCTGTCTCTGTCTTCTCCGACCTCCCGTGTCCTCGAAAATCGAGCGCTACCGTGTGAAACTCGTCACTGAGTCCGACTAACTGAGGTTCGAAGTACCTGAGGCCAGCAAACGCGCCATGGAGAAACACAATCGGTGTCCCCTCACCCTGCTCTTCGTAATACAGATCGGCGCCGTTACACGGGAGGACTGGCATGGTTCTATCTACACCGTCTATAGCGAAGAAGATGCCGGACACCGAGGTCTTTCTGCGGATCCGTATATGATTCACCGTGTATGCAACATCCCCGCGCCACTATCTCACCGCCCCACGGTTTCGACACGGTTTTGTCTGCTGTGGCGACCGCTCATTCATCTGGTCGGCCATGGCATCGTCTATATCACCTGGCTTCGGAAGCGCAATTCTCTAAAATGGACGTATTCCACCAGTTTGTGTTCCAGATGTCATCTGAACGAGGTGGAGCAACTGGCAAATCGATAGCGCGAATTGTTAACTCACCACGATACGTTTTATGGCTATGGCTTCGCCAGACGAACTGTCAGTCGGCGAATTCGACCCCGACGCGTTTCGTGAGGTGGGGTATCGAACAATTGACCTGATCGCGGAGTATTACGACACCATTGACGAACGTCCGGTGTACGTGCAGGCTGATCCCGATGATGTCGTCGATACTTTTGACGAATCACTGCCTGAGGAGGGAGAGCATCCCTCGTCGATTCTTGACACCGTCGAGAACGAGGTCATTCCGAAAGCGACGCATAATCCGTCGCCCCGCTACTTCGGGTTCGTCATGGGATCCGGGACACCGCTTTCCCCGTTAGCAGATGCTATTGCAGCCACGGTAAACATGAATATCGGTGGCTGGCACCCTGCACCCTCGGGAACGGAAATCGAGCAACAGTGTATTCGATGGCTGGCAGAGGCGGTCGGCTACAAGACAGACCCGGGTGGGCTTTTGACCAGTGGGGGGACGATGGCGAACTTCACTGCTATTCTCTCTGCGCTCCGTGATCATACTGACTATGAAACGACTGGGCACGGAATCCAAGGGAGTGACCACCCACCATATACCCTCTACATGGCCGATCACGAAGGACACTCGAGTATCGTCCGGGTCGCGGATATGTTGAATCTCGGTCGCGAGGCAGTCAGACGTGTGCCGAGTCACGATGACTTCACGATGGATGTCGACGCGTTAGAACAGATATTGGAAGCTGACGAAGCAGACGGTGATCAGCCGTTCTGTGTCATCGGGCAAGCCGGGTCCATCAACGTAAGCGCAATCGACCCGCTCGACGCACTCGCGGATGTCTGTGCGGAGCGCGACCTCTGGTTTCACGTCGATGGAGCCTGTGGGGCAGTCGGAGCGATGGTCCCCGAATTCGAACCTCGCTATTCGGGGCTCGAGCGGGCTGATTCCCTCACGCTAGATCCACACAAATGGCTCGGCATCTCGTATGAGTGTGGAGCAGTCTTTCTTCGCTCATATGACGTTCTCGCCAACACATTCGCGATGGATGCGTCATATCTTCGTGGTTCGATTTCGGAAACGCCGGAGGAATTCGACTTCTATGAGTTCGGCCCCCAGATGTCACGTGGATTCCGAGCACTGAAACTCTGGATGACGCTCAAACACTATGGAGTAGCCGGCTATCGGGCCCTCCTTCGATCGGGAGTAAACTGTGCGGAGCATCTCGATTCGCTCGTCCGTGATCACGACGACTTCGCGACCGTCCAAGAACCGAATTTGTTCATCTATTCGTTCCGATATATCCCTGCGGATCTCCGAGAGGCAGTGGACGATCTCCCTGACGCTTCTCTGGTGCGCGTCCACCAGTATCTCGACGAACTCAATCAGAGTATCGTTGACGAAGTCGTCCAAAGCGGCCTGGCATTTCTCACAACCACGACCATCCATGGACGACGTGCCCTTCGGATGTCCATCTGTAGTCATCGGACAACCCGTGCAGATATTGAGGCAGTCTTTGAGGGACTGGCGGAGACGGGTGCCTTGCTCGATGAATCCAGGCGCGAGAGCGCGAGCCTTCCAGTATAGGGTGTCACGCGGTGAGCTTTGGAGCGTTGTTCACCACGATCCTCAGTACTCCCAGAGACGGTCGATCCGTGCGTCGATCGTGGGGTACGACGCCCGCAACTCTTTGACGTCGTTTTCGCCGTCGATATTGATCACATGGACCTCTCCCCGACGACCGGAATAGACATCCTGGAAATCGTATACGACCCCGACGACATCGACATCGGGGGGAATGTCGGTGGCGTCGACGAGGAACGCTACCTGCCGGTCGACGTTGTATTCGACGAGCCTGTTGACGGCGTCGTCAGTGTCGATGTTGGACGGGAGTTTGCGCACACCCGTTTCGAGGTGGTCTTTCAGCAATTCGAGACAATATTCGATACCAGTGGGGTCTGATCGGCCTGTCGAAAGGTCCTCGTAGGCGGCCGTGACCGCCCCGCAGCCGGTGTGACCGACGACGATGATCGTCTTCGTTCCCGTGTACGTGATCGGATAGAGAACGTCGCCCGAGACGACGGTTCCTGCGTCGGTCCGCTGCATGACGCGATTGCCGATAGTCGCACACGTGAACATCTCTCCTGGCTCGTCGTTCCCCCAGATATGGTCTTGGAGCACTCGCGAATCCGAGCAACACACCGTAACGGTGTCCGGATGTTGTGCGTTCTGAACGTCGTCAAACCGTGACGAAAATGCCTCAGCGTGTCGCACGTTTTGTTCCAACAGTTCGGCCAGCGTCGGATGCATACGAAGGAGGACATGTTCCTCGCCATTGACTCCTGGGATCCGATCTGTGAGAGTCACCAGCAGCGGTTAGCGCACGCCATCGATGGAGCACCGGTATTTCATGGACGCGGTGATCGAGTCGCATCTACTTCCTGTGCACCTGGAATGCCGACACGATCGATGAAGGTCTCGGCGTCGAGGTCACACCGATATGCCGGTTTGAATTGCATGTTTGCTCGCCCGTCGACGATCTGGAACTCCTCGGAGACGCCGGTATCGAGATAGTACTGCGGCCGCTCATTGCCGTCCGCAATATAGTATTTGCTCAGTCGAAGCGGGACACGGTCAAACACCCCGCCTGGCTCCTTCCCTTGGACGATAACGACCGTTTCGTCGTCGTAGTGTCGGCGTCGGTCTCGTGCGCGCTTCGCGTGGGCGTTTTCCGGGTGTCGCTCGAAGACTGCCCTGGCGTCTGCCCGGGATGCCTCCGGTGGAATGGTCTCGACGGTTTCGACCGTGAAATATCCGATCAGATACCGATGGGCTTGTGCTTTATCCGGACCCCTGAGCCCCGCGTAAAATCCGACGATGTCACCTGAGTCCAGGGTCTGGAGCTTAGTGACGTATCCCGGGCGGTGCTCTCCGTAGGTGAGTGCATCCAGGTTTGGATCGTAGTGTAGGGGCCAGCGCCGGAGGTCAGCTGCTCGTATTCTCGTCCCGTCGGTGGGCTGAGGGATGATCGAGGTCAGGAGATCAGCGGCAACTCCGTCAGCGTACCGGAGCTCCCATGTGCCGTAGGTCGCCGTCTCCGCAGTGTCGCGATGCTTCTCCGGGATCGGAATATACTCGAAGGAGCCATCCTCGTAGATCGGGGCGACCCGTCCACAATTCGTAGTGTCTGCGCCGATCCCGCAGAGCACGACTGTCATCGACAGGATATGGGTGACACGATAGCAAAAGGACTCCGTTGACTACTCGAGTCTCGTGGGATCATCTCGAGTACGTCTCAGCGAGCGCATCGAGCGCCTCGTGATGCTCCGTCGAGTGGGGGGCCGTGAGGGGAGAGACGCTTACTTTCCCATCGACGATCGCGCGTCGGTCCGTATCCTCGGGTTCCTCGAGTTGGCCAGTCTCCATCTGCTCGAAGATGCGATCATGGAGTCGAATCGTGCCGTTTGCCGCACGTTCTGCATCCATCGCGTACGTCCGGGAGGGACGGGTGATCGCCATAGGGGCCGACTGGCCAGACGCAAGCGGTGCATTCACGTTGAGGTAATCGGCGTGTTCGAAGACGCCCGCGCCGAGTGTGTGCTCGACGAGGTAGGTCGTCGCATCGACTGCATCCTGATACTCGGCCGGATCGGGCTCGTTTGGCCACCGATCCTCGGGGATATAGACCGAGACGGCCATCGCTGGGACGTCGAAGAAGGCAGCTTCGACAGCAGCCGATATCGTGCCTGATCGGCCGAGGACGTATTCTCCGAGATTTGCCCCGTTGTTACACCCGGCGACGACCAGGTCCGGATAGGGACCGATAGCCTCCAGGCCTGCAACCACGCAATCCGCCGGCGTTCCGGTAAGGGCATAGCCAATGTCGCGTTCTTCGACCGTCACCTCGTCGGACATCGACCGCCCGACCGCACTCTGGTCCTGGGCTGGTGCGACGACGAGTACGTCGGCGAACGTGGAGAGGGCGTCGGCCAAGACGCGGAGTCCCTTGCTTTCGATCCCGTCATCGTTCGTCAGCAGGACGTCCATACCTCGTGCACCGGCCCACAGCAGAAAATGCTATCCACCGTGTTTGGCAAGCATCGTCAGCCGACGAGATCGACAACTGTCTCGTCGTCCACGACAAGATTGTAGGCCTCCTCGTCGTCGTTCCAGAGTGCGAGTACTGACTCGAAAATGAGGACCTGCCCGTACGATGCATCGGCGAGGGCCCGATTCAGGGACGTCTCCTTCGTGAGGACGGCGTAGTGGTCGATCTCCTGCGTGCCATCGCCGATCAAGAAGAGTAGATTGCCGCCGTCGCTCAGGTCGTGGCTGAGCTTTACGGCGACGAGGTCAATGCGTTTTGTGAGATGGCGTTCCATCTCAGCCATGCGGGCGAATCGGTCCTCATCGGGTACGAGCGCAAGCCGCTGTACGCCGT
>CAZEDI010000048.1:0-17916 GCA_964510865.1 uncultured Halobacteriales archaeon | reverse complement strand
TCGATGCACCAGTCTACGTGGGCCGGGCGGATCTGGACCTGCTCCGTGGCCACGTGGATCCCCCCGCGCTCCACCACAAAGGGCTGTTCCACCGTGGCCTCCGCCGTATTCACCGTCTTCCGGCTGACCTGGATCTCCGACCTGTCGACGACGGCGACCGGATCGGCGGGTTCGTCGCCTTCCATACGCCTGGCCACAATCCCGGCCACGTCGCCTATATCCACCCGGAACTGCGAGCGGCCTTCCTGGGCGACCTGGTCTGGGCACGCGATGGGGCGCTCACCCCGCCGATCCAGCTCGACTCCTACGACATGGCGGAACTCCGCGAGAGCGTCACGCGGCTGGCCGCGGACGCACCACCATTCGACCTTGCCTGTGTCGGCCACGGGGATCCCCTTCTCGAGGGCGGGCACGCAGCCCTCCAGTCGCTTGCAACACGGTTCACCGCCGATGAGGACGTCTCGGAGTAGTGGTCGGGGCTGGACTGCTGAGACGTATGGTCCAGCGTCTGTGTGAGAATGCTCTCGGTGGGTGCCACCGGGACCCCTATACATTTGCTCGATCCAGGTACGAGTATGACCACTGACCCTTGGCCAACGTTCCTGTTCGTCTCCCTCGATGCGGCCCTGATCGGCGATATTGCCTGGCATGTCCACGCGGAAGGCCACGACGTGAAGTACTACATCGAGGCCGAGCGCGATAAGGAAATCGCCGACGGCTTCGTCCCGAAGACGGACGACTGGCGCGGTGAAGTCGACTGGGCGGACGTGATCATCTTCGACGACATCTGGGTAGGAGACGACGTCGGGACGGGGGAGATCGCGGAGACCCTCCGGGCGGACGGCCACGCCGTCATCGGGGGAACTCCCCGGACAGACCGATTAGAGGAAGACCGGGGATATGCGATGGAAATCCTCGAGGACCACGGGGTGACGACGCTCCCCCACAGGGAGTTTACGTCCTTCGAGGCGGGGATTGACCACGTCCTAGAGAATCCCGCTCCGTACGTCATCAAGCCCCTCGGGGAGGTCCAGAACGTCAAGCGCCTGCTGTACGTGGGGCAGGAGGACGATGGAAGTGACGTCGTCGACGTCCTCCGGGCATACGAGAAGGCGTGGGGACACCGGATGAAGGGATTTCAACTCCAGCGACGCGTCGAAGGAGTCGAGGTCGCGATCTGTGGTTTCTTCACTGGCGACACGTTCGTCGACCCACTCAACATCAACTTCGAGCACAAGCGATTATTTCCGGGAAACATCGGCCCAGCGACGGGCGAAATGGGTACGTCCATGTTCTGGACCCGGCGGACGAACCTGTTCGAGGAGACCGTCGGAAAGCTGGAAGGGTGGCTCGCCGACGAGGGGTACGTCGGGAGCATCGACCTGAACTGTATCGTCAACGAGACGGGGATCTATCCCCTCGAATTCACTCCTCGCTTCGGGTATCCAACTATCACGCTCCAGGAGGAGGCCTTCGAATCACCGACCGGGGAGTTCTTCTACGAACTCGCGCATGGCAGAGACCCCGACCTCCAGGTTCACGGCGGGTACCAGGTCGGCGTTCGCGTGGTCCTCCCGCCCTTTCCCTTCGACGACGAGAAGACCTACGACGAAAACTCGCGGAATGCAGCGGTGGTCTTTCAGAGCGAGCGGAGAGAGGGGATTCACATAGAGGACGCCAAGAACGTCGGCGGACAGTGGCGAGCAGCCGGTGAGAGCGGCATGCCGCTCGTGGTAACAGGCAAAGGGGAGACCATGGCCGAGGCACGGGCCCAGGCCTACGGTCGCATCGACGACGTCGTCATGCCCAATCTCTATTATCGCGACGACATCGGCGAACGCTGGATCGACGGTGATGGTGATCGATTGCAAGCGTGGGGCTATCTCGGCCCGACGTGATTCTCCGACACGTGGGACCAAGAAGAGACAGTCCATGATCGGGCCCTAGTCACACCTGTGTCGACTGGTGCCTGGACGTGGATACGCGTTCTATGGGTGGATCGACATTCACGACTGCTCTCGACAGCGTCTTCTCAGGGGAAGACCGGATCGAGAACAGGACGGGTCAGGATCCACAAGCTGAGCGTCGTATAGCCGGGCATGAGGGCCATCATCGGGATCTGACTCTTGATCGCCCGCCAGCGATCGGGATACAGATCGAGGGCTCGACTGATGCACTGCTTCGAGCGATACTCGATCCACTCACGGGCGCCAGAACGACGGAGTGAGGATCACGAGCACGGAGAGGATCTCCAGGCGGCCGATCCACATGAGGAACACGAGATAGAGCTTCGTCGCGTCGGAGAACGCCAGATAGCTGTCCATGGGTCCGATCAGCCCAAATCCCGGGCCGATGTTGCCGAGGGTGGCGATGGCGACGCTCATCGCTTCGATGGCGGAGAGCTCGAGGCCGGTACGGAGGCCATCAAGGAAAATCAGGACTGTCGAAACAGCGAAAAGCACCAGGAAGAGCAGCGTGAAGACGAACACGCCTCGGATGGCCCCCTCGTCGATGACCTCGGACGCCGCCCTGATCGGCCGGACCGCCGAGGGATGGATCGTTGTAAAGACTTCCCGGCCCATCGCCTTCCAGATGATGTACCAGCGGATGATCTTGATCGACCCGGCAGCAGATCCAGCCGAGCCTCCGAGAAACATGGCGAGCAACAGGATCACCTGGGCCGACTGATCCCAGGTGGTGAAGTCCATACTGGCATAGCCCGTCGTCGTCACGATCGCCACCGTCTGGAAGAGGCCCTGGCGTAGTGACTGCTCGAGGTTCCCCGGGAGGGGATCGAGTGCCGGTTGCATTTCCGCGAGCCCGGCACCGCTAAACAATAAGAGGACAAGGAGCACTCCGATACTCCCGATGGCGATAAGATAGGTGCGAAACTCCGCGTTCCCCGTTAACCGTCGGGGGCTACCTCGGAGCACGTGCCAGTACAGTGCAAAGTTCACCCCGGCGACGATCATGAACGGGATGACCGCCCACTGCACGATGGGGGCAAACGCCTCGATGCTCCGGGCTTCGGGGGAGAAACCGCCGGTCGGCAATGTGGTCAACGCGTGGGCGATCGCGTTGTACAGCCCCATGTTCGGCGCGAGGCCGAGGAGGTGGAGCCCGTAGTACACTGCGGCCGCGACGACCGTGAACCCGACGTAAATCAGCCACAGCGCACGGGCGGTTTCCTGGATCCGGGGGGTGAGCTTCTCGACCCGCAGCCCCGGGGCCTCCTCCTTCATCAGCTGGGCACCCCCGACGGACAGCTGGGGGAGGATCGCGACCATCAGGACGATGATGCCCATGCCACCGAGCCACTGGGTGAGCTGGCGCCACATCAGGACCGACCGCGAGTGCTGTGCAAACGAGATCTCCCCGAGAACCGTCGCGCCGGTCGTCGTAAAGCCGCTCATACTTTCGAACAGGGCGTTCACCGGGTGCGCAACGGTGCCCTGTCCCGCGACGAGGTAGGGGATCGTCCCGACCAGCGGCAGGACCAGCCAGGTCAGGCTCACGAGGAGGAACGCTTCCCGATGCCCGAGGTCGGGGCCGTGACGAAGGCGTTCGAGGGAGGCGCCACCGACGGCCATGACCGCGGTTGCGACGGCGAACGGGACCACGGATTCCCCGTAGACGAGAGCGATCAGGGCGGGAAATGCCGGCGCGATCGCGAGATATTTGAGGACCGTCCCGAGGTGGGCGAGGCTCGTTCGGACATCAACGAACGACCCGTGTCCAAATCCACTCGACATCCGTGGTGCATCTCCCGACCAGGCACGATAAGAACCCGACGGTTACGAGAGCAGGCGATACGTCCGGTGTTCCGGTGCGTTCGACCCGGCGTAGTTTATCGAATAGGGGGTTCTCGTGTCGGGCCAGCATCACGCAGTGGACACACCGAACAGTTCCTTCTCGACTCGGGACTGCCTCACGACCCTGCACGATCGAGACGAGTGCACGTTGTCACCGCCGGAACCTGGCCAGACCGCGATATCCCCTTGTAGTTCGGTCATTCATTATCCAAGAGTGTGTAGATTGGCGTTATGGAGGAATTCGATTTTCTCGTCATCGGATCGGGTTCCGGACTCGACGTGGCAAACGTGGCGGCGAATCAGGGACTGTCAGTCGCAGTCGTGGAAAAAGGCCCACTCGGTGGGACGTGCCTCAACCGGGGATGCATCCCCTCAAAGATGCTCATATACCACGCGGACGTCCTCGAAACGATCGAGCGGGCGGGCCAGTTCCACATCGACGCGGAAGTCATTGATGTCGCCTTCACCGATATCGTTCAAGAGGTCACCGAGGAGGTCGACGCCGATGCGGCATCGATCCGCCGTGGATTACGCTCATCGGACGACCACGAGCTATTCGATGGTGAGGGGCAGTTCGTCGACGAGAAGACGGTCGATGTCTCCGGTGGTAAGCACGCTGGGGCACGAATCCGGGCGGAGACGGTCCTCATCGCGGCGGGAACGCGTCCCTCGATTCCGGACATCGACGGGATCGAGGAAGTGGCGTACCTGACGAGTACCGAGGCCCTGCAATTGGAGACAGTACCGGACCACCTCGTCATCATCGGTGGCGGGTTCATCGCTGCGGAACTCGGCCACTTCTTCGGCACGTTCGGGAGTGAGGTGACGATCATCGGCCGACGGCCCAATCTCCTGCCCCAGGCCGATGACGAGGTCGCTGAGGTGTTCACCGATCGATACACCGACCGGTTCACCGTGCACACCGGCTACGAAGCAACGGCCGTTTCCCAGGACGAAGCGGGCATCACTGTCGAGGGCGATCCCTACGAATACGGTGATGATGGCGGGCGAGTGGAGGACGGCGAATCGGTCACAGTCACTGGGGATGAACTCCTCATCGCCGCTGGCCGCGATCCAAACACGGATACATTGAACCTCGACGCAACGGACGTCGAGACAACCGAGAAGGGATTTATCGAGACCGACGAGTATCTACAGACGACAGCCGAGGACGTCTGGGCGCTCGGGGACATCGTCGGCGAATACCTCCTGAAACACAACGCCAATCACGAGGCCAGGGCCGTCACACGGAATATCTTCGGCGATGAGACGGCGCCAGTCGACTACACGGCGATGCCGTTTGCCGTCTTCGCGTCACCCGAGGTGGCGGGGGTCGGCGCACGCGAAGAAGAACTCCGCGATGAGGACCAAGAATACGCGACGACTACCTATCGGTACGAGGATACCGCTCGGGGTGAGGCGATGAACGCACAGGGCTTCGTGAAGGTGCTCATCGACCTAGAGGGCGAGATCCTCGGGTGTCACATCATCGGCCCCGATGCCTCCACGCTTGTGCAGGAAGTGGTGGTCGTGATGAAATCGGGGTCCGGCACCGTCCAGGATATTCGGAACGCCGTCCATATCCATCCCGCGTTACCCGAAGTGGTGCAGCGGGCGTTCTCCGGTCAGTTCACGCGAGGTGACACTGCTCACGAACACTGACCACTCGGCAGAAATTCGCTTGCTCACTAGCGGTGATCCACTAGGTAGCCGATCCGTGCGGAGTGCCTACTAGTCACCCGTAGTCGGGATCGCGGACGCCCGACTCTCACTGGATACGTCTTGTGTCTGTTGGAGAGGCGCTGTTGTGATCACACGGTTCTACTTGTGCTCAGGAAGACGATTGAAGTGAGCACAGCCCATTTTTAGAGGAGGAACGATAGTGAGAGCCATGGAAAAGATCCGCATCGATGACGTCGAAAATAGCATTCAGCCCGCAGCTGTCATGCGTCCACTCACTGAGCCACTTGGGCTGACTGACCATGCGTTGAATTATTACGAGCTCGAGCCCGGTGATAGCTTTGCCTTCGCCTATCACAGCCATGAACGCCAGGAAGAGGTGTTTTATATTCAGGACGGGACCGCGACATTTGAGACCGAGGACGGTCCTGTCGACGTTACAGCTGGTGAGGTCATCCATTTCGATCCGGGGGAGTTCCAGCGCGGCTGGAACCGGGGAAGGAGCCGTGTTCGCGCACTCGCGATTGGTGCGCCACTCGAATACGGGAACCAATGGACCGTGCGGTCCTGTCCAGCGTGTGACGAGGAGACCGACAACACGTTAGAACGCGCGTCGAATGACTCTGCGATAGTTGCCGTGTGCACGGTCTGTGGCGCGGAAACCGGGAGATGGTACCGCGGCTCGATGGAAGGGACGGTCCCATAGCAGTTCCCGGGCAGGTTTTGGCTAGTTCCAGTGTGACCTTGTAGACCTGGTCATTTCGCATACGACTGACCCGTGAAGAATGTTGATCGTGCCATGCTATCGTCCCGATGTCGGTGCGGTGACTGCAAACGAATCCGCCAGCGTCGAATGGGGACATTACATGGGTCCTTGAACCGATGACGCTGGTCGAAACGTGAACCGGTTATCCGTCTGACACCGGGGGGAAGCGAGGTATCTCTCTATAATCCCCCGCTTAGAGATATCAGCGTGTTAGAGTGGCCTAACTCCGGGTAGGTCGTGCTAACAAAGTGGGTAGGGTGCGTTTGCCATAGTATCCAACCCGAGGCGATACCAATGGGCCGACTCATCACCAAGCTCGCGTTATTCGCAATTGCGTTTGGTGGCATATTACTGGCGATTGATGCAGGCGTATCACGCCACATGTTTTACGGTGATCTGTGGGTCGGGCTCATGAGTAGCATCACAGTAGGAGGGCTCCTTGCTCTCCGAGTTGCACGGACTCGACGCCGGTCCAGATCACCACTCCCGTTTTGAACACAGGCCGATAACGATCGCTGCTGGATTGGTAACTGCAG
The DNA here is from genome assembly GCA_964510865.1 of uncultured Halobacteriales archaeon. Taxonomy (GTDB): domain Archaea; phylum Halobacteriota; class Halobacteria; order Halobacteriales; family Hikarchaeaceae; genus CAZEDI01. Next base: position 11,122 of record CAZEDI010000048.1, on the reverse strand, counting down.
TTCCTCCCAGCCTGTCGGCTTCGACGCCACCTCCGATCTCTGAGTCAAACACCGCAGGGAAGGCTCACATATTTGAGGTCCGCGCCCATACGACCGCCGATGGATGACGACCTGGGGGAACGCCTTTCGCACACTACCCCAGATCCCGCCCTCGACGAGGCACTGGCCCTTCTCCAGGATCGGACCGTCCGCGCCACGCTCTACTACCTCAGCGCTGAACCGACGACCACGCTCGACGAGGTAGCCGCAGTCGTCGCAGGGCAGACGGCCACCGACGATGAGACCATCACGAATGCTGCCGACTATACTGGCATCCGTCTCCGGCTCTACCACGCCGTCCTGCCGAAACTCGCTCATCGCGGCTACCTCCGTTTCGATCACGAAACGGGCACCGTCTCCCGCATCACCATCCCCTCGGTCGTGGAGACACTGCTCGAACAGGAGGGTTGATCACCCCGATGGAGGCCCTCAGCGACGCGCTCGACGCCGTCGAAGCCACCCGCAAAACGCTTGAAGTGTACACCGACGAGGCGACTGTCGCTGCGGAACTCAGCGACCAATTCGCGACCCGGAATGTCGATGTGGCTCGACACGCCCTTCCCCCGCGGGACGACTCGGGTTTCATCGTCATCCGTGACGCCGGGGGCGAATTCCGTGGGGCGGTGGGTATCGACCAATTCCGCGCGCTCCTCGACCCGGAGATCCAGCCCCCATGGGCCGACGACGACATGGAATACGGCGAGCTCTTCGATTTCCTCGACAATACCATCTTTAGCTCCTACGACCGCCGACAGATGCTGGCGGCCGCCCGGGAGTTCGAGGAGCGTGCCTGGCGGGCGGACGCGGGTACGCTCCATGTCGGCTTCCAGAATCCCGAGGCGTTCCTGATGCAGATGCCCGTATATGACAGATTCGCCCGGGAGCGCGACCTTGAAATTCGGATCTATGTCGCGGCGGAGTGGGACGGCTACGTCCACGAAGCCATTACGATCGTGACCGACGAGGCCGGCGAGATCGGGCACTTCTGGTTCGTCCTGTTCGATGGCGGGACGGACCCACAACACGCGTGTGGGGTGCTGGCCGAAGAACGAACCCCCGGGCGCTACTACGGCTTCTGGACCTACGATCCAGCGCGGACCACGGAGATCATCACGTATCTCGAGGGTACCTACGGGAAAGCGTAACTCTGGTACGTCCCTGTACGTATACAGCACCGACACGTACACGCCGGATCGGCGGGGAACCGACCGGGAGATGGATGGTAGACGCAGCTCCGATCTGGAAGGATCTAGCCTCGTCATCTCGGTGTCAGTATTCGGTCTCGCCACCGCAGCTGCGAGTTTCGTGTCCCACGGCACCTCCGCGAGTTCACGATCGCACCGATCCCTGTGCCACCACTCTACCGGCTATGGACGTGGACTCTCTCGCTGCCGCGTGGTAGGAAGATCCTACCGCCAGTATCCAGTCTGATCGCGATGTGGACATGTCTTTAGGTGAGTCCCAGAAACTATCCAGTCTAGGATCAAGGTATGCCCGCGACCACCGAACGGATTCGGGTGTTACACGTGGACGACGAGCCGGATTTCACCGAGCTGGCTAGCACCTTTCTCGAACGGGCTGACGATCGACTCACGGTTCATAGGGTACAGACCGCGAGCGAGGGCTTGGATTATCTGGCCGCACACGATGTGGACTGCATCGTCTCCGACTACGACATGCCCGGTCGGAGTGGCATCGACTTCCTCGACGCCGTCCGCGATCGGGACCCAGCGTTGCCGTTCATTCTCTATACGGGGAAGGGGTCGGAAGAGGTCGCCGCGGAGGCCATCTCGGCGGACGTCACTGACTACCTCCAGAAGGAGCAGGGGACCGAACAGTACACCATCCTGGCCAATCGCGTGGTAAACGCCGTCGAACGACACCGGATCGAGCACGCCGCCGACCGGACCCGCACGCAACTCGAGGCCATTTCGGAAAACTCTGCGGACGCGATCGTCATCGTCGACACGGACAGTCACATACACTTTGCGAACCCCGCGGTCGAGGATCTCTTCGGCTACACACCCGACGAGCTCCACGGCGAACAACTCACGAAGATCATGCCCGAGCGCTATCGCGACGCCCACCTCGACGCGATGGCGCGTTACGTCGAGACGGACGAGCGGTCGCTGGACTGGTCGAACATCGAGTTTCCGGGCCGACACGCGGACGGCACCGAGGTCTCACTTTCCCTCTCCTTTAGCGAGTTCGAGCAGGACGGTGCCCAGCGGTTTATCGGGATCATCCGGGACATCTCGAACCAGACCAGAATGGAAGAGGCGGTCCGCGAGCGCGAGGAACGCTTTCGGCAAGTAGCCGACAACATCCAGGAGGTCGTCTGGATGTCCGATCCAGACAAGGAGGAGATGGTCTATGTGAACCCCGCCTACGAGGACGTCTGGGGGCGTACGGTCGACTCCCTGTATGCCGATCCGTCATCCTTTCTGGAGGCGATCCACCCCGACGATCGTGAGCGGGTCCAAGCCGCGCTCGACAGGCAACTGACTGGCGACTATGACGAGGAGTACCGCATCATCCGCCCGAACGGCGACGTCAGGTGGATCCAGGATCAGGCGGTACCCGTCACGAACGATGCAGGGGATGTCACCCGGATCGTCGGGATCGCGACCGACATCACTGCCCGCAAGGAACAAGAACGAAAACGCGAGCGGATCATCGGGCGGGTGACCGACGCGATCGTGGAGGTAGACGCCGATTGGCGCTTTACGCTCGTCAACGAGCAGGCGGAGGATCTCTACGACATGACGGAGGAAGAGCTCCTCGGCAGGGACTTCTGGGAGGTCTTTGCCGCAGCTGAAGGCACCCGCTTCGAAGAGGAGTACCGGCGGGTCATGGAAACGCGCGAGCCGACGTCGTTCGTCGAGTACTTCTCGCAACTCGATGGCTGGTTCGACATCGAGGCCTATCCGACAGGGGACGGTGGCGTCGCGTTTTACTTCATCGAGGTCACGGACCAACGCGAGCGAGAGCACGAGCTCGAAGAGACGAATGCCCTGCTTGCGACCTTGTTCGAGGCGTTCCCCCATGGGATCCTCGTCGAGGATGATGCTCGCGACGTACTCGCGGCGAATCACCACCTCCTCGAGCTCTTTGGCATCGATGAGCAGCCGGAGGAACTCATCGGCACAAACTGTGCACGGATCGCGAAGACAGTAAGCGAGCACGTCGTCGAGCCGACGAATTTTGTCGAGCAAATCGACGAACGCATCGAGACGCGTGAGCCGGTCGACGGCGAGGAGCTGGCTCTCGCGGATGGACGTACGTTCGAACGAACATATCGTCCGATCGACCTCCCCGATGGCCCCGGCAATCTGTGGATCTATCGGGACGTGACCGACCGCGCTCACCGTGAGCGGGAACTCGAGCGCAGTCGACAGCAGTACAGCGCCCTCGCGGAACACTTCCCGAACGGCGGTGTCTTCCTATTCGATACGGACTTACGCTACCAGATCGCTCGCGGCGAGGGCCTCGAGGACATGGGCTTCACGCCCGATGACTTCGAGGGGTGTCGCGTCGACGAAACGTTCGGTGGCACCGTCCCAGACCCGTTCCCTGCCATGTGTCGGGCCGCACTCGAGGGAGAGACTCGAACCGAGGAGATCACCTACATGGACCGTACGTTTCGGGTGCACACGGCCCCGGTCAGGGAGGCGGCAGGGGAGATCTTCGCAGGGCTCGCGATGACCCAGGACATCACCGCACAGAAGGCCCACGAACGGAGACTCGAAGCCCTCACGCGGGCGACCCGAGAACTTCTCGCCGCCACAACCCGGGCGGAGGTCGCGGAGATCGGCGTCGAGATTGCCCGGGACGTCCTCGATCTCGACGCGAACTCGATCCACCTGTACGATGAGGACACCGGCGGACTCCAGCCGATCGCGACGACAGAGTCCATCACCGAGCTGATCGGCGAGCCCCCGACGTTCACTGACGGAGAGAGTATCGCGTGGCGCGTCTACGAGCACGGCGAGCCAGTCGCTATCGACGACGTCCAGGCAGAGCCGGACGTCCACAATCCGGAAACATCGATCACGAGCGAACTGTACCTCCCCCTCGAGGACCACGGGGTGTTACTCGCCAGCTCGTCCCAGCCCGCCGCGTTCGATCACGAGCACCTGCTGCTCGGGGAACTCCTCGCGAGCAACGTGGCCACGGCACTGACCCAGATAGAACAGACGGCGCAGCTCCGGGCACGCGAGCGAGAACTGACCCGACAGAACGATCGCCTTGAGGAGTTTGCACGCGTCGTTTCGCACGATTTGCGGAACCCGCTGAACGTGGCTCAGGGAGCGCTCGAGCTCGCCAGTGAAGACTGTACCAGTGACCATCTCGAGAAAGTAACTCGCGCCCACGACAGGATGAACGCCCTGATCACGGATCTTCTTACACTCGCCCGGGAAGGCTCCCCTGCAACCGAGCTCAGCGCGGTGACGCTGTCAGACCTCGCAGTGTCCTGTTGGCAGACCGTCGAAACGACCGACGCGACACTCCATACAGAGGTCGATCGAACGATTCGTGCTGATGCACGTCAGTTACGCCAGCTGTTCGAAAACCTGTTCAGGAATAGTGTCGAACACGGTGGACCGTCCGTAACCGTGACAGTCGGTGGCCTCGAGGATGGCTTTTACGTCGAAGACGACGGCCCGGGGATCCCCGCTGCAGACAGAGACCAAGTGTTCGGGGCCGGGTATTCGACGAACCAGGACGGGACGGGGTTCGGCCTCAGCATCGTCAAGCAGATCGTCGAGGCCCATGACTGGGACATCCTGGTGACCGACGGAACTACCGGTGGCGCCCGATTCCAGATCACCGGGATCGAATCTCCTGCTTCGTGACGGTGCCGTGATGGCTACGTGTCCAGGCCCCCAGAAGCGAGGAAGAACACGACTGCTCCCACTACAGCCATGGGCATGCTCCATCCGAAATCCGCGAGTGCGATTATACCACCGTACCCCATCACTAGTGTATGTGTCACGAACACCGCGATGAAAGCAGCACCAACTGCCCTGAGATTCCACCCCAGCAGGTACACGCCCGCTGCTGCAACCCCACTTAGGGCAAGTGATCCGATGAGATCAATGACGGGCCCGGCCCCGAGCAATATGTGGAACAGTTCGTGAACAACGTAGTATATCGCTCCGGCCAGGACCGCTAGGCCCGTAGCGCCAGCGATTCCATACCCCGCAAGCCGTGCTCTCATGGTCGATGAAGCTTCAACCATGGTTCGGAATTCGGTCGATATGTTAATAATCATGTATTAACGGTGAGGTAGGTCGTTTACCGGGCGGTAACCTTCTCTCAACTGTTTACTCTTGGTAACTATTTTCCCATCGCGTGTGATACAGTACCTATGGCACATACTGAAGACCCTCTTCCCACGTGGTGTGGAGACACGGAATGGTGTCCGATGGTTGCCACCTCGGCAGTCCTCGGCCGAAAATGGCATCCGGTCATCATTCAACGGCTGTTGGAACATGGGGGTCTTCGATTCGGCGAACTCAAGGACGTCATCCCGGAAGTTTCCGGAAAGGTGCTCTCCGAGTCGTTGACAGACCTTGAGGAGAAGGGCCTGGTCAAACGGAGCGTGACTGCAGGCAAGCCAGTCAAGGTTGAATATGCGCTTACTCACCATGGACAGGGATTGGAGGCCGCCATCGAGGCACTCCAAAAGTGGGGGCGAGAATACTTGACAGAGGCATCACGTCCCGACACGTCAATCATCTGAGCCGATGGGTGGCAGTTCCGTCAACTGAGAAGGACCACCCGGGGACCATCCACAGAGGATACCGCAGTACTTGGTCTAGAAAACGGCGTTACGCATCCCGACTACCCAGGTGGTTAGGCCGTCGTCGTGGATTGTTCGGCCGTAACGGCTTCGGCTTCGATCAGGTCCTTCATCATCTGGAGGGTGGTCCGGAACTGACGGTTCATGTATCGGGTTAGCACAGGTTGGATTGCTCGCTCGAACAACGATGTCCCGGTCTCGATGTCGCCGTGGAGGCGGATGTGGGTCCCGGCCTCGATCTCCGTGTAATCGAAACGCATCTCGCCGCTCATCTCGTCATCGTCGAAGACGGAGACGGTCTGCTTTGCCTCGTCGTCGACGGTGAACAGTTCCTCGCTGGTGACCGAGCGACCGAGCATTTTGAATGTGTTGCGGTACCGGGTGCCCTCCTCGGTTTCCTCGAGGACCTCGAGGTCCGTCAACGAAGGCGTGGACCGTTGCCAGTTGTCAGGGTTTATTCCCCATGCGAAGACGTCGTCGATTGGCGCTGCGATGTCGATCTCGTGATCGAATGTTGGCATGATAGTGTACTCCGTGGCCAGTCCAATCAGAAACCCCCCGCATGAGCCACATGACACGTGCCGGGTGTAGTCCCGATTCTGTCTGCCGAGTAACCTATTGGCGTGTTGAGATAATAAAGCCGTAGTGAACCGTGTTATCACAGGTGATCACGACAGTGAGAGACGTCTTGGGTGCTCACAGCTGGGCTCGGTATACTCGAGAGACGAGTGACTATGACGTGGATGAGGAATCTGGGGCAGCCATGAGCATTCTCTCGTCCCGCCAGGCGATGCCGGCACTGACGATCACCGCACCCGCGAGCACTGCATACGATATCGGGCCGATCGGATTCGTCCGTGCCCCGGCGGGTCCGTATGTTCCGGCCAGGATAAGGCCAAGCACAACGAAGACGATCCCTCCCGTGAGCATGGCGGCTGGATATCCGGTAGTCGCACCGTCATGCATGAGGAGGAAACTACTCACACCGGCGGTGGTGACGACCAGAAACAGTGCGGCGCTTTCCGGCGGGGGATCCAACCCCGCTGGTTGGGTCGTCGCGATCAGGAAAAACATGAAACTCGAGGCGATCAGTCCACCGAGCAGCGCCCGGGTCATGGTACGCCACCCGTTCTGGGGGGACTCCCGGTCGAGTCCCGGATCGACGGATAGAGCGTTCATCGTCCAACGATTTTACCGTAAATCGCTTTGATCATGAGCCGCAGGATATCGCCAGGTGAGTCCGGAAAGATCCCCAGTTGGCGGAGCATGTCCATGGCGTTCGGCAGGACCCAAACCTCGGCGATGCGTCCATCCTCGATTCGGTATTTCTGGAACCCGACGGACTCGAACGTTTCTCCGGTCGGTGACAGCGCACCATACTGGTGTTCCGGTGTGCCGCGAATCGAGACGTACGCGACGACGGTATCACCCTCCACGACGATATCCTCGACCGAGTGTGTCAAATCGGGGACGGCGTCCAAGAGCCCCTGGTGGAATGGCAGAAAGTCGTCCCGCCCCCTATCCACTCCAGCACCGAGGCCGTGGACGACGAGGTCAGCCGTGCCGAGTTCCTCGATCGCGTCGAGGTCCGTCCCATTCCAGACGGTCCCGATAAACTGGTGAACGAGGTCCCTGGCCTCGTCGGGGGGAGTACGCGGTTCAGTCACCGGTGTCGATCGCTTGCTCACGGATTGAACACCAGGTGTGCAAACGTGTGTCACAGCATTAACCGCACCGAGCGGGAACTTCTCACGACGTGAGATGCTCCGCAGCAGTGGCGGGGTCGAGTGGATCAGCCGCACGGCGTAGTGAGTCGAACCGCTTCTCCGCCCAGGGGAGAATTGCGTCGTCGTCGGTTTCTACGAGGCCCTGGATTGCCCCCTCGTCGTCAGTCACCAGAAACATCGTCGTCCGATCTGCGATGATCAGCTGGGGTTCGATCCCGTCAGGGTAGAGATACAACTCCACGTTTCCTGATTCGACCAGGTCTATGGCGGATTCGGCGAGCTCGGGTGTCTCGCGCACGACGTCTAACACGCCGGCGGCGATGACGCCTTCGACCTGCAATCCTTGGTGTGCAATCCCCTGCAGAGCTGCGAGGATAGGCGCGTGGACCACGCTGTAGCAGAAGGTCCGGACACGGTCGGCGTCACCAACGACCGTTGCGGCTCGGTGGACCGGTGCCATCGGGTTGATCGGGGTCGGGAGCGAAACCTCAGCTGCTGCCAGCCGATCGAAATCGATCGCGAGCTCATCGAGCGGAAGCCGCGTCGCCAGTGCTTGGAGTGCCCGCGTCGATTCGACGGAATCGAACAAGGATTCCAGCTCGCCAGCGATGTGTGTACCGAGTGGTGTTGGTTCATACCGGTGATCTGACCGGTGGACCAGGTCTCGATCCCGAAAATCGGCGAGTATCCGACTCAGCGTCGTCCGGGGGATAGCTGTCTCGTCCTGTAGCTCCGACCGGGTCTGGGGTCCCGAGGCGATCGCAAGGAGCACCGTCACCCTGTTTTCGGCCCGCGTAACGAACGAAACCAGGTCGATGGGGGAAGGCATGTGTGTCATTAGGTAACAGTACCCAAAAATATACGTGGTTGTCTGGTGTGCCCAGCTCCGGTATGCAGCTGAGCGAACACCCACGGGGATGACGATCGCCTGCGGCCCGGAACCTGTTCGGTACTGGCGGATGTCAGTGCTCGCTCCTGAACATGAGAACCCCAGGAGGGGATAGGGCTCGGCACCATTAAGCCCGCTTGGCGCAATCAAATGGCATGCCAGTCAAACCAAATATCCTCGAACGGCTCGCCCTATTCCGCTTGAACAAGGGTCCTGCGCCGCTCCTCGACCTGTTCGGAGCGGCGAGCATTCGGTCGGTGGCGATGGCACGCGAGTTGGGTCTTTTCGAAACCCTTGCGGCGGGTGATCACCCACTCACGGCCGAAACGCTCGCAGACCGAGTCGACGCGCATCCCGACGGGATTGCAGCCCTGTGCGATTTCCTGGTCACCGGGGGCTACCTGGCGATGAACGGTGACCGATACCAGCTTACCGCAATGACAGAAACCTGGCTCTTGGCCGACGCCGAGACGAATATGGGACCATGGCTTACATTCTGGAACGACCTCGTCTTTCCGTTCTGGGAGCGCGAACTGGAGACTGCCATTAGAGAAGGCGAACCCAGCATGTCCAGCTATGAATGGTTCGACGAGGACCCAGGTCGATGGGCGGTCGCCCAGGAGGGATTCAAAGCGATCGCATCCCTCATCGTCGACGACGTTACTGACGCGGTGACCGTTCCAGAGGGGGCAACACGACTCATCGACGTCGGTGGGGGCCACGGGCTGTACGCTATGGAACTCTGCCGACGCTATCCAACGCTGTCTGCGACGATTTTTGATGTCGAGGGTGCGGTCCAGGCCGTGCAGGACGACATCCCCGCTGACATCAGCGAGCGAGTCGGGACACGCGTAGGGGACTACCACACGGACGAGCTTGGGGAGGGATACGATCTCGCGTTGGTGTTCAACGTCATCCATGCGCACGAACCCGTGGAAAACACGGCACTGTTCGAACGGGTGGCTGATGCGCTTGCACCGGGTGGGCGAATCGTCGTCCTAGATCAGTGGGAGGGCAGCGGTCGAACGCCCGTGAGTCGAGCCGGGCTCCGGTTCGTCGCGCTGACCTATGTGACGACGCTCGGGGCGGACGTCTACGAGTATGAAGCTGTCTCCAAGTGGCTCCGGGAGGCTGGGTTCACGGACATACGACGACAGAGCGTAGGACCGCTGTCCGGACAAGCGATCGTTGAAGCGGTGAAATCCTGAGCGCCACAGAGGGGAGCTCACTCGCGTCACCGTCCAACACACCGAGGGTATTCGACCTGTCACAAGCTAGGGTTCGGCGGCTGCTCTAAGATCTGGCCCTACGTTCGACGCACTACGATACACTCGCGAAGTCGGCAAACACCTCCGAACAAGCTACCGTTTAACTGACCAGAACCGTATCATCACTCGGGAATTGGTCCCAACAGGGGGTCCCCAACGCTATGCGCGATTCGACGGATTCCGAGTCGACAGCCTCGGCCACTGACACCCGGTCGAACGAGTCCAATCACGACGACTCGGTCTTCGGTGAGCTCCTCGACTGGATGGAGGAGCACCGCACATCTCGCGAGGCCGACCAATCTGACACTGCCGACTCTCGATCCGCGGCGGATGACGCTGACCCGTTTGATCGTGCCCGGGCGGTGCTGGCGGACAGGCTTCCAGGAGCTCACAGCGACAATGGCCCCGCCTCCGATGGAACCGAGACGAAACAACGGGGCGTTCGAGTAGGACTCGTCCTAGGGATCGGGCTCACGCTCGTCCTTGTGGGGATTAGCCTCGTGACCGTCGGCCACGTCTTGGATACAGTAGTCGCACCGTCACCAGCGACCTACGTCGACGCGAACGATACGCTGTATCTGGAAGACGAGACCGCGTCGTACCTGACCCGGATCTACGGAGAGACGACGCACGAAATCGCGTTCTGTGGCTTCATTACCCACGACGGGGGACGACCCACACTCGACGTCTGGATGGCCAACACGATCAACGCTGGCCCCGACCAGATCGAATTCATCACCGAGAACTGCCCGGATCCGATGCACGAGGTATTGCTCCACACCCACCCGGGCGGAAGCCGTGACCTGTCGGCGCAGGACAGACGAACCTTTGCAGAGCGATCGGCGACGTTCATGTGCGTCCAGGCCGGGCCCTTGGAGGCAGACGCGGGAACTGGCCTCGAGGATCTTGTGTGCTATCGTGCGTCAGCGACAGGGGACCTGGCCAGGATCCCGGTTGTCCTCTTGAACTAAGGTGGGAGTGAGTCGTACGGTCGTCGATATCGCAACAGCAAGCCAACGCCCCGGGGAGATCATCGAACAGACGAGCCAGGGAACGGGTTACCGGCCGTGTTAATTCCCAGGACGGCAAGGAGTACCGACTGCTCCGTCAGGTGATCCCGGCAAACCACGCGTTCGAATGGGTACAGACAGTTTCTCCTGGGGTGTACCTAATACATTGGTCTTGATCTCTAGACGGAAGGATTTTTACAGTGTGGCATGGTGTATGTTCACTCATGTCTCACGGGACGCTTCCGGAGGGGTCAGGCCACGTTCGCCCTACAGTATCGATCGACACGATCCTGGATCTCCTGTCACATCGCCATCGCCGGGCGCTGCTCTACAGACTCCGGGATGCCCGTGACCAAACGCTATCAGAGGAAGAAGTGATAGGG
>CAZEDI010000047.1:10973-17977 GCA_964510865.1 uncultured Halobacteriales archaeon | reverse complement strand
CCCCGAGTGCGGCTCCGAGATACACACAGAGAGCGAGTGCCGCGGCGAGAAGGCTCGCCCGACTCCCCGAGAAGATGAGTCCGAGTGCACAGAGAATCGCAACGATGGCAGAGATGATCGTGAGGGCGAGCGAGACTTGGCTTCGATCGGTCCCGGCTGTAAGAGATGCGTATCGTTCGCGCACTTCGATCACGCCTGCGACTGTTCCGGCAAAGGTCAACAGACCAAGCCCGTTCGGGTTAGGAAACACTGACCGCATTGCGTCGATCCCGTCGAGGAACGGATAGCCGACGGATTCCGGCCAGAGCTGAACCTCCATCCCATACAGCTCGTAGGGGCCGTTGACGTACGCGACGAATCCCACGAGGGCCGCCGCGGCTGCGACTCGACTGACGGCCCAGAACAGTCCCGAACGCGAGATGTACCGAGGAAGGAAGAAGAGGTTGAGAAGCATGAGCAACCCGGCGAACACGGGGAAGGTCGCCGACCCGGAACCGGCGGGAAGGTCGACGACGTGGAAGAAGTACACGCCAACGACGAGGGCGGCTCCGATGACGTAGGGAGCGAGCCTGCGCAGGCGATCGAGTCCGTGGCGATCGACGAACGGGTACAGGAGGAATACTCCAAGCAGGAGTGCGACGTGGAGTGCACGGTCTGTGTCCGGGATGCCGCCGCTGCCCTGTCTGAGGATGGCGGCGAGCACGATCCCCGTCGCGAGCAGCTGGAGGACGGTCATCGGGATGTCCCTCGTGCGGATACCATGAAGAACGATCAGACCCCCGGCGACGAGCACATAGAGCAGTGTGACGTCGTACCCGGTGATCCTGTCTGCGGTCCCCGGGGCGCTACCTATGACGATCGCCACGAGTAGCCCCGCAAGCAATATCCGTTCGACGGAGTCCGCTGCAGGATGTCGCTCGCGTCTGACTGTCCAGGTTGGCATATCGACGTTCGTGGATGGGAGGAAGTCGAGAGTCATCGGTGAGTGAAGCCGACACGTCCGGCCGAGTGACGCGTTCGTCGGCCTCGACACGCCCGTCCCTCCTACTTATTCGCGCCGTAAATCCGGGCGTTTTCGCCGTTACCGTGTCATTATGGAGCGCATTTGTAAGATGCTCCCCCGGCGGAATGTGACCATGGATATGGGGGCAACGGTCGTCGCACTCGTCGTCGGTTGTCTCCAGGGAATGCTCGAGTGGCTCCCAGTCTCCAGCGAAGGGACTATCGTGGTAGCGTTGACGCTCGTCGACATCAGGCCTGCCCACGCCGTCCGGCTGGCACTCTTCGTCCACGCGGGCACCGCTCTTTCCGCGCTCGGATACTACCGGGCGGAGTACGCGACAGCGATTCGATCGGTCCCCCGGTGGCGGCCGGCGACGGCCTTCGAGGGATCGACCGTCGAACTGTCGTATATCGCCCTTGCCACTCTCGCATCGGCAGTCGCAGGACTGTGTGCGTACCTCCTGCTGGAGACGGCCGTTTCGGTGCTCGCCGGCGGCGCGTTCGTCGCTCTCGTGGGTCTACTCCTCATCCTCACGGGGGTTGTCCAGCGATTTTCGGGACGATCAGGCGGCCCCAGTGGGAGACGAACACGACCAGATGTACTCGATGCCGTCCTGGTCGGGGTACTCCAGGGATTCGCCGTACTCCCCGGTGTGTCGCGGTCGGGTGTCACCGCCAGCGCACTCCTGTTGCGAGGACACGGCGGGACGTCGGCGTTTCGCTATTCGTTTCTGCTGGGCGTCCCCGCGGCGCTCGGTGCCGGTATCTTGGTCATCGTGGAGTCGGGAGGACTCCCGACGGTCTCTCCCGAGGCGGCGATCCTCGGACTCGCGGTCAGTGCCACTGTCGGCTATATTACGATTGATGCCATGATGCGCCTCCTCGAGCGAGTGTCATTCTGGGGCGTCTGTATCGGCTTTGGAACGGCGGCAATCGTCGGGGGTGCGCTGTTGACCGTCGCGTAGGCCAGTCCGGGAATCCTCGCGGTCGAGTCCTGACCCTCCTACGGTCACATCATCGTAGACTGAGGTGATCCGATCGAGCCGGCGTTCCCGAGAGAACTGTGTTTCGACGCGGGTGCGTGCGTTTTCTCCAAGCCGTTGCCGTCGGTCGGGATCGGCCAACAGCTCGTCGATAGCGTCGGCCAGCGCTGGGGCGTCTTTGGGCGGGACCGTCCGGCCCGTCTCCCCGTCTGGACTCACCCACGGCACGCCCGTTGGCAGGTTCGTGTTGACGACAGGGATGCCGTGTGCCATCGCCTCGAGCTGGACGACCCCGAATGCCTCGCTGGGAGCCACCGAGGGGAGCACGAAGAGATCGGCGGCTTCGTAACACCGGGTAAGTATGTCGTCCGAAACGTACCCCAGGAACGAGACCGCATCATCAACGCCCAGTGTCGTGGCTAGTCGCTCGAGTGTCGGTCGCTCCTCGCCGTCCCCCACGACGAGGAGGTCCACATCTGCGTCGAGGCGCGCCATCGCGTCGAGAAGGTATTCCACCCCCTTGTAGTAGCGCAGGCGGCCGACGAAGAGGACCGTCTGTCGATCACGCTCGCCCGGAAGATCAGCGGCTCCCTCGCTCGACGTCCGCGCAGACAGGTCCACGGCGAGTGGGACGAACACGCATCGCGCTTCATGCGCACCCAGTATTTCGGAGCACTCGACCAGTCGCGGTGACGTCGCGATGATCCGGTCAACCTGCCCGAGAAACCTGTCGAGCAGGGGTCGATAGAGTGAGAGCGCCGTGGACTGGCGAACGATGTCGCTGTGATACGTCGCGACCAGCGCGTGATCGCGGGACCCCCGGTGGAGTGCCATGGCCCCGAGGTAGGAGACAACGGCGGTGGGGTTTGGCAGATGAACGTGAACGATATCGGCCCACTCTATCCTCCGTGCGAGCCGGATCGGGAACGTCGGTGAAATCGGGACCGACCACATCTCCCCAAGGGTAGGAGCGGTTTCCACCGATACACCCTCCAGTTTCCGGGTTCCACCTCGTCCCTCCGATGAGGCAGCCAGGACGCGGACGTCGTGATCGTGAGCGAGCCCCTCGGCCGTCGTCCGGACGACCTGTTCGATGCCCCCGACTTCGGGGTAGTAGTATTTGCTCACCTGGAGGACGTTCATCGGATACTCGCAGGTGGGTCGGAGACGGGAAAATTAGCCGCGACATAAGTTCGTGGATCACCAGCACTGACCGTGCTCAGTGGACAGGGGGCGCTCCGACGTTTCGCGAGACGGGCTCGTGCGCGACGTCACGATATACGTCGGCTGTGTGCGCGGCAGTCCGTTCCCACGTAAACTCGGCCGCGCGCTCCTGGCCGCGTGTTGCGAGGGTGGCCCTAGTTGAAACCGCGTCGGCGATACCGTGCGCGATGTCTGTCGGTCGATCGGGATCGACAAGGCGTGCGGCGGTGCCGGCAATTTCCTTGGTTGCCCCACGGTCAGCTGTGACGACAGGGGTCCCGACCCGCATCGCCTCGAGGATCGGGAGGCCGAACCCTTCGTACCTCGCAGGATACACGAATACGGTCGCGTGACGGTACAGCCAGGCGAGTTCGGCGTCCGGAACATAGCCACGCGTCCTGACCCCCTCGGGCGTCCGATAGTCACGATCCGCGAAGATCTCCCGATCCGGCCCAACGAGTACCAGCGGGAGTGGATCGGACTCGATGCGACGATAGTGGTCGTACGCCGACAGGAGCCCCGTGAGATTCTTCCGTGGGTTCGAGGAGCCCACGAACAGGAGGAATTCGTCGAGGCCCGCGATCGCCTTCGTCTCGTCGGGTACGGGGGGATCCGAAATACCGTTATGAACGATCGTCGTTTTCGAGCCGACCCCGGGATACACGTCGAGCACTTCCGCACGGGTGAACGCGGAAACGGCTATCAATCGATCGGATCGATGGACGGCGAGTGGTGTCACCGCCCGATAGAGGGCTGCGTACCCAGTCGAGAACCATTCGGGATGGGTCACGGGCGAGATATCGTGGATGGTCGTCACGAGGGGTGTCCCTGCGAGTACGGGAGGGTTCCCTGCTGGCGTGTGGAACACGTCGAGATCGCTCTTTCGGAGTGCGCGCGGCAAGTGGAACTGCTCCCAGAGGTGTGCTCGCAGACCGCTGTGGGCAGGTGCCGGTTCGTTGGCACTCCGGATAGCGTGCAAGGCACCGAGCTCATGGGGGACCTCCTCCACGCCGAACAGGAGATACTCGGCATCATCCATCCCTGCGTCGGCCCGTTTCCCGAGGGCGTTGAGGAGCTCGCGAGTGTAGCGACTCACGCCGGCCGGATTCGGTTTTGTCAGGGCCCTGGCATTGACACCGACGCGCATCAGGGAAGCACCTCGTCGATAGCTGCAGAGAGTTCGGACGCGAACCGCTCACACCCGAGTTCACTCGTCGCCGCCTGTACCCTCGCCTGGAGATCGTCCTGGCAGGATGGATCGGAGAGCACGCGATCGATTTTCTCGACTGCCTCGGGGACGGATTCGTAGAGGAGGCGGGACTCACCCTCGAGGATCTCGACCTGACCACCACTGTCCGGCGCGAAGGGGATCGTGCCGCTCGCAGCGAATTCCGCGACTGCCATCCCGAAGTGCTCGTAGGGTCGTCCGTGGAGCCCATACCGGTGCGTCTCGATCAGCTCGACGAGCTCGTTGCGACCGAGGGGCCCCTCGAGCGAGACGAAGTCACGACGCGAGGCGACGCGTTCGACGCGTTGTCCGTACGCACCGTCGGTAGTCGGACCGACGATGTGGAGGTGGACGTCATGACCTCGATCACGGAGGCGGTCGATAACCTCGACGTTGCGTAGTATACGCTTACTCGGGCCGATCCGGCCCACAGTGAGAAATCCCTGCTCACGATCAGCCCATGGACGTGGGGAGAAGCGCTCGACCGCAACGGGAGGATAGACGGTGTGTGCCTCGATGCCGTAGGCATCTTCGAGAACCCCGGCGGTCCACTCGGAGTTGGCGAGGAGTCGCGCCGAGGCGAGGGAGGATGGGTTGACGTGGGCCAGTCGGGCGCACGTACGCTCATAGGCCCGTGCCACTCGTCCTTGGCTGTCGAGTCCGGGATCAGTCGCTGCGAACTGGGGGCTGTGAACGTACTGGACGGACGGCGTATCGAAGCCGAACTCGTTCTTGGTACTGACGAACGCATCGACTGACAGCGTTTTCCTCCTGATGGCCCGCCCGAGGAGTGCCGCCTGGAGTCGACCGGCACGGTGGCCTGCCCAGTGTCGGAGCACGGGAGCAGCCTGCCCGACTAGTCGTATCCGGAGTGGATCGACGGATGTCTCGAAAAACCGATTGAGCGCCTCGAGATCCGGCCGGGTAAGCGTCAAAAGGGTGACGTCATGCCTGGATTGAATGGCCTCGAGCGTGTGCATGCAGACGTTCTCGGCACCACCCTGCATCGAGAGATCAGGATGCACGACCGCGAGGTCCGCCATCGACGGACTCTCGGCGTGTGCCCGCATTATTACGCGGTGCCTTAGGGGCGAATCGTCCCTCTTCCAGGTCTCCCGCTCGCCACGGCACACCCGATCGTAGCGTACCTGATCCACCCGGCTTCCCCGGTCTTGTGGAGTGAGTAACAAAGGATGTTCCCCCGCTCCACTCATCGAAAGGACGGTGACTCGGTTCGATCCACGCCTCCGACAAGTTCTGTCGGTGGGCGTGCACCGCTTCCAGTCGGACGAGACGCCACCTCTTTCCGCTATCTATGACCACACTCGCGCTGGTCGTGCTCGACACACTCCGGAAGGATGCGTTCGACCGCCACTTCGAATGGCTCCCCGGCAGACGGTTCGAACGCGCATACACGACAGCCAACTGGACCGTACCCGCGCACGCGTCCCTCTTCACTGGTCGGTACGGTAGCGAGGTCGGCGCCCACGCGAAGCACCTCCAGTTCGACTGTGAACAGCCATCGCTCGCTGAACAATTGCGTGCGGCCGGGTACGCAACGCACGCATTTAGCGCCAACGCGAACCTCACACCGCACTTCGGGTTCGACCGTGGGTTCGAAGACTTCCACATCCCGTCCTGGTTCGAGACGCCGGACGACGATCTGTTTGATTGGCGGGAATTCAGCCGGACGACTCCCTACACTGGCGTCCAGAAGTACCTTCGCGGCGTCTACGAGTGTCTCACGGCCGAGTGTCGAACGGTGCACTCGCTCCTCGTTGGCGCACGCCTCCAGCTTGCTCGTGGAAACGAATTCGCCTATGGTGGGACAGAGGAGGCAACCGACGTAGTCAGAGCGACTGACTATGACGACCCCTCGTTCCTCTTCCTCAACGTGATGGAGACCCACGAGCCCTATGTGGCTCCATCGTCGTACCGGACTGTCGAACCACCGGCCGGAACAAACGCCGTGGGTGACATACTGCTCGGCTTTGTTGACCCCACACAGGTCAGACAGGCCTACGACGACTGTGCGCGCTATCTCTCCGACGTCTACCGGCGGCTCTTCGAGGACCTCTCCGCATCGTTTGACTACGTTATCACCCTCTCGGACCACGGTGAGATGCTCGGCGAGCACGGCGCCTGGGGGCACGAACACGGTGTCCACCCGGAGCTGACGAACGTGCCACTCGTCATCTCCGGTGACGATCTCTCGGGTACCTGTGAGGTGCCCGTGAGTCTTCTCGACGTCCACGCCACGGTGCTCTCCCTGGCGGGAATCGAGACCGATCCCCCAAACCAGGTCCTAACTGGCGAAGTCACGGCTGGTGAATACCTCACTGAGTACCATGGGCTGACGACGTGGAGCGAGCGAACGCTCGCACACGAGGGATATGGGGACCTGATCGATCAGTACAATGAACCGCTCTACGGGTACGTCGCCCCGCCCGACTACTATGGATACCAGACGGTCGCTGGATTCGTCGAGGACGGCGAGAGTGAGCCTGACGATCCTCGAACCCGTATGGAGGTGCGGCTGAACGACCGAGACGTGCGCGTCGTCAGCGGCGACACCGAGGTGCCCGACG
>CAZEDI010000047.1:1790-10873 GCA_964510865.1 uncultured Halobacteriales archaeon | reverse complement strand
ACGGGACTCGCTATCACTGGTCTCCACATCTGGAGTCGACGAGCTATTCGAGGTAGCCGAGCTGGCGCAGTGATTCCCGGGCGGCTTCCGGTGCTTCTTGTCGCTCAGCACTCGCCTGTGCAGCCACAGTCGCGAGGTGATCGTCCGCCTCGGTGCGGGAGAGTTCGGGGGCACCGTACACGCTGGCCCCGCGGAGGTATGCCCACAGGAAGGAGCCACCGTTATCACGCGCATACCGACGCCAGGGCATTCGGGCGAGATGGTGCCCGCCGAGCAGGAGGCGACGAACAGGCCCACGTCTCGGGAATACGTACCCCCCAGCAGCGCTCCAGACTGATTCGAAGGGGATTTCGAGGGTTCCAACGGGCGTCTCCAGACGATAGGTATGGAAGGTCGTGGCGACCCCCGTGGGTGACTCGACAGTCAGATCGCGACCGACTGCTGGAACCGCTGTTTCGAGGTCGATATCGAGGAGCGAGGCGATGGTCGGGGCGATGTCGAGGTGGCTATAGACCGGGTTCGTGGTCGTCTCCGGATCGAGGTCGCGATGGATGAACACCGTCGGGACGTACACGTGCTCTGGACGGATAGGGGGCTTGTGCCCGACGCGCCCCGTTTCACCGAGGAGTTCCCCGTGATCGCTCGTATAGATGACGAGCGTATCCTCGAGGAGCCCGCGCTGGTCAAGCACGGCAAGACGGGACTGGAACCAGTCGGTGTCCTCATCGACAGCTGTGCGATAGTCATCGGCAAACCGGAACCGTGCAGCCCCGGCTCGGTCCTGGAAGTACTCCCAGCCATCACCGTCGAATCCTCCGTAGGGGGCATGGCCACCCGGGCCGCGCTCGAAGACGAAGAACGGCGGTTCGATGCTCGAGAGGATATCCGGTGCGCTGGTGACGGTGTTGAGCACGTTCGCGATGAGGCTTTCGTCGCTCGGGTCGAACCGGACGTCGTTGATAGAGTTGATGAACGCAGTCGAGAGTGACGGAGCCCGGAGGAGATTCGGGACTGCGTCCGGCAGAGCGTCGGAAAAGTCGGCGACGTGGTGCTGTGGGAGTGCAGTCCCCGAGAGGAGACTGGCGATGCTCGTCGGGGAGTGAATCCCTGCGGTTACTGTTTTGGACGCGTGCCCGCGATTGAGGATAGCGTCTGGCGCGAAGTCCCATCTGACGGCGTCCGCGATGTAGAGAAAGACGTTGTCGACGTCGAGGGAGTACACGTCGCATATATCGGCAGCGGTAGACAAAAATCCGGCCGAGCGTTCCACCGACTACGCCGTCCCTAATAGCCAGATAATAACCTTGGCCTCGTTTCCCGTTGTCAGTGACGGATGCACGCTCTCGTCTATGTGGTCGACTGTCTCCGGAGCGACCACCTCTCCTGTTATGGATATGAACGGGAAACGACGCCACATATCGATGCACTCGCTGCGGACGGTCTCCGGTACGAACAGTGTTTCACTCCCTCCACGTGGACACGCCCAGCAAGTGTCTCGCTCCTGACCGGCACCCATCCACCAACGCACGGTGCCAGACATCGAGGCGACCTCTTCCCATCCACGCTCTCGACGCTTCCAGAATCACTCTCCACGGCGGGTTTCGAGTCGGTCGGTATCTCCACGATGGGAAACGTCTCAGACACGATTGGCCACGACCGGGGCTTCGATGCCTTTCACGCGCTCTATAAAGACGAGGAAATCGTCCGAATGCGCTCGGGCACGTCGACTACCGCGGAAAAACTCTTCCACGAAGATCGGCCGTATATTGCGCTCCCGAGGGCCGAGGACGTGACGGAACGGCTCATCCCACTGCTGGACGCAGGAGACGACCACTTCTTCTTTTGCTGGAGTATCGATCCTCACTTGCCCTTCACTCCACCCGAGACCCACCGTGACTTCCTCGATCCCGAGTACGACGGTCCGGTAGACGGGAACTTCGACTCGCTCCCGGACGATCCAACTCCAGCAGATATCACCCATCTCCGTGACCTATACGACTGTGAAATCAGGTACGTCGACGACGAGATCGGTCGGCTCGTCGATGCGTTCAAGGACCGCGATATATACGACGAGAGCCTCTTCATCGTGGTGGGTGACCACGGCGAGGCCTTCTACGAGCACGGCACGGTGTTCCACGGTAACGCTCCCTACGAGGAAGTGTTACACGTCCCACTGGTTCTGAAGCCCCCGGCACACATCGACATCGGGCGGGAGTCGATGTCCGACGTGGTTTCGCTCGTCGATCTCTACCCAACGCTCCTCGAGATCTTACAGATCGAGACCTGGCCCGAATCACTCCAGGGACGGGTTCTCCCACCATTCGGTGAACCGACAGGCGGTGATCCCGTGTACTCGGAGACGCAGCTACGCGATTTCAAGCCGGCATACTACTCGGTCCGGACCGACCAGTGGAAGTATATCGAGACGCGTCGTCCGTCACTCCCTACCGCCCTCCGACGGTTGTACCGCGCCCGCGACTCGATTTCCAATCCACAGTACGCGCTTGCAACCATTCGAAACGCCATCCAGTCAGTCCTTTCCCCCACTGTAGACAGGGAGTTGTTCGATCTGGAACGTGACCCCGGCGAGACAACGAATCTCGTTGTGGAACGGGAAGACGTGGCAGACCGGCTTCAGGAGCGCCTCGACGCGTGGCTGCGCGAGTGCGAGACCCACGCTGACGCAGAGACGACAGAACGAGGAGGTATCGACGCAGAGACCGTCGAGCAACTCAAGCGACTGGGCTACGCGGAATGACGGGACTGCTCGGCTCCCTGCAACCGCACCTCGGATAGATGTCGGATGACGCCAATTCCGCGGGCGCATACGAGACCCTCTTCACCTCGGGCGCAATCC
Organism: uncultured Halobacteriales archaeon; assembly: GCA_964510865.1. Lineage (GTDB taxonomy): Archaea > Halobacteriota > Halobacteria > Halobacteriales > Hikarchaeaceae > CAZEDI01. The sequence goes on along the minus strand of CAZEDI010000047.1, from coordinate 8,016 downwards.
TCGTCATCGGTCTGCTCTTCAAGCAGTTTTTCGGGTTCGGTGGTCGGCTCATCATCGCCCGGTTTCTCGGGAAAGTAGATTACGGGGCGGTCGCACTGGGGTTCACTCTCGCCTCGACTGCCACGATACTGATTGTCCTCGGCTTGGACAACGGTATCGGGCGGTATCTGCCACGGTACGACGACCAACAGAAGCGCAGGGGGGTCCTGACGTCGGCGTTTCAACTCGTCCTCCCACTGTCGCTCCTGGCTGGCGTCACCGTCGCCTTCTTCGCGGAGCCGATCGCCCGGCACGCATTCACTGACCCCGACGTGGCGCCCGTCATCCGAGTATTCGCGGTGACGATTCCGCTCGCGGCGTTTGTGCGGCTCACCATTGGAAGCATCCGGGGCTTGAAGCAGTCACTCCCCCGGGTGTATATCGAGCACCTCACGCTCCCCACGAGCCGGTTTACACTGATCGCCGTGGCCGTCTGGCTCGGTCTCGGCACGACGGGAGTCGCGTGGGCGTATGCTGGTGCCTACGCGCTCGCCGTCGCCCTTTCCATCTACTACCTCGCCCGGTACACGCCGTTACTCGACGACACACGCCCGGAGCCGATGTATAGGGATCTCCTCGTGTTCTCCGCGCCACTCATGGTCACGGCGACGATGGTTGTCGTCTTTGCGAATCTCGATACGTTCATGCTCGGCTACTTCGCGACGACCGGGGACGTCGGGGTGTACAACGTCGTCTATCCGCTGGCACGGCTCCTCCAGATCGCTCTTGTCGCGTTCAATTTCCTCCTGATGCCGATCGTGTCAGAGCTCCATTCGGCGGGAAAGATGGGGGAGATCCGCAGGATGTATCTCGTCGTCTCGAAGTGGATCGCGTTCGTGACGCTGCCCGCGTTTCTCTCCTTCGTATTCTTCCCGGACCTCCTGATTCGATGGACGTTCGGCCCCGAGTACGTCGCCGGCGGTCTGGCGCTCTCAGTCCTCGCGAGTGGATTCTATATCAACGCCATCGCCGGCCCGGGGGGAAACGTCCTCATGGCACTCGGCAATTCCCGATTGATTATGTACGTAAATGTGCTCTTGGTGGCAGTCAATGCCGCACTCAATGTATACCTCATTCCACGGTACTCGATCCTCGGTGCGGCCGTCGCGACGGTCGTCGGGTACGCATGTATGAATGGGCTGTTCATCCTGTTTCTCCACCGGGACATCGGTACGCATCCCATCCGGTGGGCCCTCGTCCGTCCCGTCACCGTGGCTGCAGGCATCTGGCTCGTTCTCACGTGGCTGGTACGAGTCCAGCTGGGAACGTCGCTCCCAACCTACCTGGGGCTCTTGCTCGTCTTCCTCCCACTGTACGGGACAATTCTCGTTCGCTTCGGCGGGATCGAGCAGGAGGAACTCCGGCTGCTCGACACACTCGAGGACCGGTTCGACATCCGACTCGATCGGATCCGTCGCATCGCCCGACAGCTCGCGAGCTGAATACATCTATTTCGATACAGATCGTCCGTTTCACCGTGTCAGTGGATACGCATGGAATGCAGGCCATATACGCAGCGTGACATAATGGTCATAGTCTCGGAAGCCGTCTACCGTGGTAGGACCGAAACCCACGGTCATGCACCCGCTTGCCCTCCTCCTTACCCTTGGATTGACAATCATAGTCGGGGGTACGACAGTCACACGCATCCGTGACGAGCTCTTTCACCCGATCGTCGTCCTCAATGGCATCGTTCTCTTTTACATTATTGCCCCGGCATGGAAACTCCTCCTCGTCGGGGGATACTCGCCCAGGCACGCGAATCCGGGTGGCCAACTCGCCCAGACACTGGCTGTCGTCCTGGTCTCGTATCTCGCGATCCTCTGGGCATATAGGCGGACTCGTCCCGATGCGGCCGTTTCTCCGTTCATCCCACGGTGGCGCGATATGGACACTCGAGCGCTCCTCGTGCTTGGGGTACTCGGATTCGCTACCGGCCTCGTCTTTTATCTCTATTACGTGCTAGTCAATGGCGGGTTTGTCCGGTTGCTCACGGTGGCGCCCAGGACGGCTTTCGCCGGGCCCGATACCCTTCGCTTTCACTTTTTGGGTTTCGCGGGCATCTTCGGCGGGCTGATAACCGTCCTCGCAGCCTATCGACCCCGGGTGGTCGAATGGGATCTCGACGTCCGGGACGGTGCCCTACTCGGGGGATTGATCGTGATCACGTTTCTCGTCGCCCTCAGCGTCCGGAGTCGGATGAATATCGTCGTTCCTGCGGCCTACCTGTTGCTCTATGCGGACGGAACCGATCGGCTCCCCCGGAGATATCTCGTGATGGGGGGAACGACACTTTTCGTGATCGGCGTCACGTACACGTTTTTCGAATCGCTCATCAGCGCTCGGGATGTCTCCCTGGTATACCTCGTCACCGATGGCGTCGTCAGTTCGATCCGGGTCGAAGTCCTCATGCAGGTGATTTCGAACGTTCCTGAAACACATCCCTACCAGCACGGGGCGACGCTCCTCCGATCGTTCGGAATCACGTGGCCGGGAGCACCACTCACCTACGGGAACCAACTCGAGGTCATCGTCTATGGGGAGGATCACCCGTACACGTCCTTTCCCGCACTCATACTCGGAGAACTGTGGCTGAACTTCGGCCTCGTCGGTGTTCTCGTTGGGAGTGTGGCGTTCGGCTGGGCGCTCAAGGTCGTCTCCTCACTCCGTCGGCGGACGGAATCGACCAGTGTCATGAGTCTCTACCCGCTGCTCTTTCTCGGGGTTATCGCGGCATATCCAACGAGTATCGCGTGGGCGATCCGGGGTGTCTGGCTCCGTATTGTTCTCCCCGTGGTGCTATCCTTCGTCGTCGCCACGTGGATCTCCAATAGCGCGTTTCCGACGCAACTCGGTAGGACACGGGGGCGTCGCGACGAGGGAGACTGAGAGACGTTCACGCGGACGGTTTCGTTTAGCATTCGAATAATCAAGAGACGTGAGGACGATCTACTCCCGACAGACAGCGGAGTGAGCCGGATTTCGGGAGGGACGAACGAGTCGCCACGGCAGGACATACTCACTATCCAGTTTGTCCTTACTGGAGCGGTAATAATGGCCTCTCGGATCGCAGCTACGGGTCGTGGTTTCGTCGTTCCGGTACCGGATCGTGAGTATCATCGGTGCTGCCGTGCTCGCGACCATCGCCCTCCTGTTCGCGAACCTCCAGGCGGTCCAGGAGGTGTCGATGGCGATTCCAGTCTACAGCAGGCTCCCCATCACGACACTCGAGAACGACACCCTCGTCTTGTCCTTGGTGACAGTCCTCCTCGTCCAGCTGGCTGCACTCCTGCCACTCTTCAAGCCACGCCCTCGGCGGGTCCAGGATACGATCATGCTCGCCCAAGAGCGGGTACTGCTCGCCGCGTTCGCCCTCGCGACGATCGGGTACTTCGATTACACGTATCGGCTGCCCCGGACGACCCTCGTCCTCACGACCGCCTTCTCACTCGTGCTCTTGCCCGCCTGGTTCGTCGTGATCCGCCGCGAACGTGTCGACGACAGACGAACGCTCGTGGTCGGCGACGATCCAGGACTGATCGCCACGTGCATCCGGGCCGTCGACGGAGAGCCGCTCGGCTACGTCGCACCGAATTGGATCGCACGCGAGGGATCCTCGGAACCGTCGGAGCCATTAACCGCCGACGGTGGGGCGCAGGGTGGTCCTGTGCTCGACGGTGGGACCCTCGAGGTTGCTGATGCGACAGAGCTCGGTCGTCTCGGTGGACTCTCCCGTCTGGACGACGTCCTCGTCACCCACGAGGTTGGCGCGGCAGTCCTCGCGTTCAGGCGTACGGACCGCGGAGAATTCTTCGGCGCGCTCGAGACCTGTTATGCGAACGGGGTCACCGCGATGGTTCACCGGGACCACGTCCGGAGTGTTCTGACGCGCGAAGAGGATCGGGGGGAACTTGTCCGCGTCCAGCTCGAACCGCTCGACTGGCAGGACCAGGCTATCAAACGAACGTTCGATGTCGGGTTTTCCCTGGTTGCGCTCGTCATACTCGCGCCGGTGATGCTCGCCATCGCAGCGGCAGTCAAGCTCGACAGCCCGGGGCCGGCACTCTATGCGCAGGAACGAACGGCGTCGCTTGGCGAGACGTTCACCGTCTACAAGTTCCGGACGATGGTCATGGGTGGCGAGTCCGACGAGCCAACGGAGGACCACGAGAACGACCGGATCACCCGGGTCGGGAACTTCCTGCGGAAAACCCACCTCGACGAGATCCCACAGCTGTGGTCGATCCTGGTCGGCGACATGAGCGTCGTGGGTCCCCGGGCGGCGTGGACAGATGAAGAGGCGAGATTGGAGTCCGATCTCGCCGAGTGGCGCAAGCGCTGGTTCGTCAAGCCCGGGTTAACCGGATTTGCACAGGTCAACGACGCCTCCAGTGTCGAGCCCAAGCGGAAGCTCGAGTACGACGTCCACTACATCCGCCGCCAGTCATTCTGGTTCGACGTGAAAATCCTCGTTCGCCAGTTCTGGCAGGTCGGCGTGGACGTGGTCGAGATGATTCGAACGACGGTGACTGGCAGCCGACGGTAGTCCTGTGACCGCTCCCCCGTTTTCGTCGCTACCAGGTCAGGAGGCGTCCCAGCGGTGTATTCCACGAAGCCGGCCACCGCAGTCCAGTGCCACGAAGTGGGAATATCAGCCCCGTTCTCGTCATGCCTGCCACAGCGATTAGAGGATCACGTACCTATGCAGGTGTGGAGGATACACCGCATGGATGGACACCCCGAACGCCGGCGATACTATCCCATGGAAGAGAACGTCCCATTGAGTGAGGCCGTTCGTGAAGCCGTCGAAGCCCACGAGAGTTCCGCGTTGAGTCCAGACGAGTTCAGGTTGTACGACCACATCAACCCCGAGGCGATCGATATGTTGTTCACGGATACAGCTGACATCGATATCTCCGTCACGATCAACCTGACAAACGTGACGGTCAGTATCTGGAGCGATGGAGGCGTCGACATCCGGGTGACGGATAGAATAGAGTGACGTACCCCGCGGCACACTCCGGAATACTCCCTCTGTATTCTTGTTCACATCAATAACACATTTATGAGATTCTTTTGATAAGAGCAGTAGCGAATGGACTAGGAAGGAGAGGGTGATGTGGAACAGGAGGAGTCCGACGAGGCAACGAATTCTATCTGGCTTTTCGGAATGAAGATTGGTAGTTGGCGGCCACTGTATTCGTCACGACCCGGCGTAGAATTGAAACACAAAGGTGGGCCCAGTCGGATTCATTCGGTGGCTCCGACTATTTCACATTCGCCACGTGGAAAAATGCTATACTATTATATAGACAACCATCGGACATCGTGGGACACGACTAGCGACCGCGCGAATAATCATCTACCCGCACGATAGAGGAAGGACCATGGATATCGACAATCGCGCCCTCAGGGACAAGGAGACGGAGGAGATCGTCTCCGTCCTCATCGAACACGTCTCGAGATCCGATGAGGAGGTCGAAGCAGAACGGGAGGAAGGTCGCCGAACCACGGAGCTCAAAGTATTCGTCGCCGAGAACAATAACTTCGAGCTCGGGACGCTCAAGCAGGAAATCCAAGCGCTTGCTGCGTCCACCGATACCTCGAAGCGGGTCCAGAACTTTATCACGGAGCACAATTTCAGCGAGGAGCGACTCAACGACGAAGTCTCATATGTCGAAATCCACACGCCGAACTATGAACGGACAGACCAGTTCATCTTCCTTGCCGGGAGCGAATACCTCAAAGTTCTCACCGCGGAGCGCCGTGAATGGACGAAAAGGACCGTTGAGAATCTCCTCACGTATCTTCCAGATGTTGATCGGCTGTTCCTCTCTTCCGAGGACCTCCGAGAAATCGTCGACGAGCTCCCGAAGACTACCATCTCTGGGTTCACCGCGAAATATCATTCGTACCATTCGGACAAGCGAGTGACGATCCAGTTCCACGGCGGATCGAAAGCCGACCTGCAAAAGGTCGAAGAGGAGTTCGGCGCACGGCCGACGCGTTTGGAGTTCGACCAAGCGAACAGTCCCGCATCCGTCCTGCACAGTTCGGTCGACCGGGAGGGCTACTTTAAACTCACCCGTGTCCGGGAAGGCTCGGAAGAGAAAGGACTGGAAACGCTCGAACAGATCTTTCGAGAGTATGAGGAACACGACAGGGACCACTTCGACGTGGAGTTCAC
>CAZEDI010000047.1:0-1780 GCA_964510865.1 uncultured Halobacteriales archaeon | reverse complement strand
CGGACACCGACTCACTGACCTGAAATCACCGTTTCCGGCGGTCACCATCCCCGTGAAGAACGGCTTCACGATAGAGGGCTTCACTACCCTCCGGTTACTCGACGAAGAGGAAGACGGAGGCGATGAGAAAGTGCCAACGGAGACGTTGAAGGAGGACATCTTATATCGGAAGCGTCGATACGAATTCTCGGAATGGGAGCCCGGCAACTACCTGGTATTCGACAAGGAGCACAACGAACCGTTCGAGATCACGGTCGAGGGGCGTGACCTTGTTGTTCATGCCAAGCCCGCCACGACGTCCGTGACCCTCCGGGATTTTTGTAACATCATCCTAGAGGACTTCAACTCGACATACGGTTTCGAGAAGACGAGTGAATCACTGAGGGTGTAGTCTATGGACGGCGAGTGGGAACGGCAAAAACGAGAGCTCGACTCCTACAACACTTTCTTTTCAGCGATCAAAGGCGACGTGACCGGCCACGGATTCCGTGATCACGGTTTTCGGCTCGTCGGTCGATTTCTCACGATCCCTGATCCCCGGAACGATGTCGAGGCCAGTCCGGATTTCGTATTGTTCGACGGGGAAACGCTCCTCCTCGCCGAAGTCAAATCGGGAGAGAACATCTCTGAGCGGGACATATCGCAAATGGAGGCCTGTGCCCAGTTGGGCATCGAGGCGGTACAGGACTACCTCAGCGATACCGAAATCAGATCGGAAGGGTACGAGCCGACCGGACTCCGGCACATTCAACCCTGTATCATCTATTACGAGGACTTCATCGAGGAGTGCAAGACGCACGACGCCTGTGAGGAAGCACTCTCGGAACTCGAGGAACACACTGCGGTCCTGACACAGGACAAGGGGTCAACGCTCCAGCTTGAAGGGGGCCTCGTCGTGAATGAGGATCTCGAAGAGATTTTGTCGAACGGAATACCCGTCCCCCAGCTCCCGGACAAGAACGTCTATCTTACCGAAGGGATCGAAAAAGAGTGTCTGGCGGTATCCATTTGCTACGATTGCGTGCAGAACAACATGGGAAAAGGCCGGCTCACCATCTCGGAAGTTGATGTCATGGAACACTACGCGAATCGCGAAATCCCTCTACAGCGAATTAGCGACGTACTCCGCTTCTTGGACGAGGTGGGTGCGTGTCGGGAGACCGACGATGGGAAATACGCGTTCACGACAGGACATCTCGGAAACATCGTCGGGGTCGAAGATAACTTCGGGGAGAATCTGGTCGACGAGTGGCTCGAAGGAGACGTTGCTGCCCAGAAGAGTCTCACCGATTTCTGACTGGGTTGGCACGATACAACGTTATGACAGAGAATTTATATAATCGAAGAACTGAGGACAAATCGCTACTCGATCATGGAGGCTCCGGGATCTACGGCGATCGAAGAATGGACAATCTGCTGATCGGTGGTATTTGTTCTCCAGACCACTTATGCTGGAACAGGGATCATTCACCTACAGTATACACGATCTTAGGTTTGATACCGAGCTCCACATCCTCGTCGATGAGCTTCACTCTTCAATACGAACACTGAGAGATCTACTCACGAGAACTGGGATTCTAGCGTCTCTTCCACGATATCTAGTTTTAAAGGACCTGTCCCGGTGAAAATCGAAAGCGGAAGTTCACGTCCATCTGAGGCGAATTTGTCGTACCAAACATTAGCTAATCTGCGGAAGTCCTCTGCCCCAACCAGGCGGATATCGGCACCGGTCTGCATTTCGAGCTTGAGCGCATTGTCAGCTGCTGAACTTGAGAACCCG
>CAZEDI010000046.1:0-18523 GCA_964510865.1 uncultured Halobacteriales archaeon | reverse complement strand
GGTCGGATCCAGGGTCTCCTCCGTCCAGGAATCCCTCGCCTCGCGGATTGCCGCGAGCTCGTCTTCGTCGAACATGCGCCGGAATTCGGGGTGTGGGCATTAACGGTTTGTGGCAGAACCGCTCGGCCGACTCAGCGGCCCGAGGGATACTGGTCGCTCGCTCGCGATGAACATCAAGAAGAACCCGGCGGGAACGGAGACGCTACGTGCTTGATCGATTGGGTGAGGAGAACAGCTCGGAATACCCATTCGGTAGTTCCTCCCAGTGTTCTTCGACGAGCGCCACCATCGGACGGATTTCATCGAAGCGAGGTCCCTGTCTGACCGTACTCGCCTCCTCGTCCCACTCGACGACACCGCACGCTTCCAGCTTCGGGAGGTGGTTATGGTACAACAGTATATGGGATGCCGACATGTCAGTGTCAGTCACTCCTCTCATCTCGGTGAGTGGTATATCGTCGTCTGGTTCGACCTCGAGTAACGTCATCAGGAGCTGCCGTCGATCTCGATGGGCCAACAGTCGAAAAGCGACATCCACCTCATTTTCACCGGGGTCGTATGACATACCATCCATACGAATCAATCTACACTAAACCCAGTCCCTAATTGGTTTGGCAAGCCCACTATCAGGGAATGCCACCTGAGGTTCGAGTAGACGATGACGAGTGACCAGCGGGATCCAATCCTGACGAAGCAGTACGACCCCGAGAGCGACGAACCGCTCTCGATCTTCGTCGTGAGATTCGTCGGAGCTGTGTCAGACACTCACGTGACGGATCTCGAACCGCTGGGGAGATATATCGACACTGATCAGCTCAACGAACTGTTCAGCCCTGGATTCCTCCCCTTGGCCGACGTTTCAGCGACGGTTACGTTCCCCTACGCTGGGTACCGTGTCGAAGTTCGAACGGATGGGAGAGTGATGGTATACGAAGGATCGCCAGCGGATGAAGATAGTTGATCTCGGCGTAGAAACGAGACTAGGTTAGCATACATCCTGCAACGAGTGGATGGACTGTGCAGTCAACCATGATGAGACCCCACGGTCTAGGTATAATATATCCGAATAGACTGATCAGAAGACGTGATGTTCGGTATAGGGGTGTTGGATTAACCCGTCTAGGTCCGGGGTTTGAGCTGTGACGTTCTGTGATGGTTATTAATCAAAAACCAACTTAAAATTGGTATGGGACCGCCGAGATTTGAACTCGAGTCCGACGCACCCCATGCGCCGAGGATACCAAGCTACCCCACGGTCCCGCGTATCGGGAAACGTCGGACCCGACATTAAGCCCTTCGTCTCGTCTGTACTTCTTATACGAGCACACGCTCGAGGTCTACGACTTTACCGGTCTCAGCCGATGGGTCACCGACGAGTCGACCGAGACACACTACCGATCCATTCGGCGTATAACAGGCGACCAGCGTATCGGTATCATCTGTTTTCTCACTCTCGATTACCCCCGGGGCAAACACCGGCGCACCGTTTGCGACCTCTCGAGCCGCGCTCGGTGCGATGGTAATCCTCGGTATGTGTTCGAGTGCACGTTCAGCAGGCTGCACGACCTCTCTGATCCACTGTTCGTCACCGCGTTCTCTATACATCGAAAGGGCGTCCACGAAATCGTGAAGCGTCACGAGGTCGCGATCGTCGAAGGGTGTTGTTGCCGTGCGTCGGAGGTCGCCCATATGTGCGCCTGTCCCGAGCGCGAGCCCCAGATCGTGACACACTTTCCGGACGTACGTCCCGCTTTCACACGCAATCCGAATCAGGACTGAGGTGTCGACGACGTCATATATCTCGAGGTCGTAAATCTCGCGAACTCGGAGTCTCCGTCGTACTGCGCTTTTTCGCGGTGGGCGCTGGTAGATCGGGCCTATGAATTCTGTGAGTGTTTCGCCCAGAGTCTCGGGTGGATCGTCGTGGAGTTCGAGGACGCTCACGTATTCTTTGCGGCCGAGGAGTGCTTCAGCGATCCGCGTTCCCGCTCCTAGGAGAACCGGCAAACACCCGGTTACCTTCGGATCGAGCGTGCCGGCATGTGCGGCCTTTTCGACCTCAGCGAGATCCCGCACCCACGCGGATACCTGGTGAGAAGACGGGCCTGACGGCTTATCGAGATTCACCACGCCGAACGTCAATAACTCGTCTACCCCGCGGTCAGTTGGTGACTCGCGCATCAGAAGTCGTAGCGAACGTCCTCGATGGGAACGGCGCCTTCATCTTGAGCGGGATCGTAGGATTCGATCGCCGTCGATACGATGGAGACCATGCCATCTTCACCCCACCGGGCCGTGTTCACGGCAAGGTCGTAGATCGAGCGATCCGTGAAGTCGATGTTGTAGTACTCCTGATACCGCGTCGTCTCGGATTTCTCTCGTTCACGGGTATCCCGGGTTGCCTGTTCGAGTGACATGTTCTCTCGCTCCGCGATCCTCGCCGCGCGAACTTTCATGGGCGCATCCAGCCAGACCTTGAGGTCCGCGTATTCGCCCGCCATCCATCCCGAGAGACGTGATTCTAGTACGACGTCGTCACGTTTCCGGGCGATCTCCCGAAGCTTGCGGTCGAGATCCCGGTCGATGGCGTCGTCTTCTTCGGCGAGCGCGTTGAATGCAGCAAGCGTAACACCGCGCTCCTCGGCGAGGGAGCGAAAGATAGAACCGCCACTGACGTGCTCGAGGTCGAATGCATCGGCGACCGCGGCTGCGGTGGTCGTCTTTCCACAGCCCGGCGGCCCCGAGATCGTCACTAACATAGCATGTGTGGGCGGCGAATCGAAAAAGAAGTTTCCGTTACGTCGTGACGGTGGCCACGTCCGCTCATCGATCTGCAGGCACCTCAGGTGCCCGGCGTGGTTTGGACGTTTAGTGCCTTCCGCACGATCTGACCGAACGCCATCGAGCAGAGGAAGTACCAGACAATCCAGGCCGGCATCGGACCGAGAAGACCAGCTTGCCACATCGATCCGCCCTCAGGTCCCTGCAACTGGCCCACCAGCGGCATGACGACCTGGAGGTTGTCCGGGTCGAGGATGACGCCGCCGCCAGCCGGGAGGATCTTCCAGTACATCCAGAGGAAGACGGGGATCGTGACTAGCATCGTCCACACCATCGGTCGGAACTGGAGCTTGAACATGCCGAGGTTCTCTGAGAAGGCCTCCATTTGCTCCTGTTGGATTTGTTTGAGTTCCTCGTCATCACCACGCTCTTTCGCTTTCTCGCGGCGCTCCTGGAGTTCATCTTGCATTGACTGCATATTCTCCTGGTAGACTGCGAGCTTCTCCGAGTCCATTAGTAGTGACATGAGGAGCGAGGAGTTGACGCCAGTAATGAGGGCTACAACCATGATGACGGCATAGAATGGGAGCAGTTGGTCAAGTGGCCCGAGTGCGAGGTCGATCGTCGTGCCCACGAGGTTGCGGATGTCGTTGTGCATATACCCGATCATGAGCGCGAACGAGCCACCTGCCGCGGCTTTGTCCCACGTTGACCATCCCGAATCCTCATCATCGATCGGCGTCGTCTCCACGTCACCGGTATCGGTCGTGCGGACACTCACACCAGTGGACTCGAGTGCTTCGGTCGTTGCATCACTGTTCGCGATAACAAATCCATGATTTCCATCGACGAGGATTCCCTGCTCGATCAGCCTGCCCCATTGGCCGCTCGAAATGTCGTCACTGACGTCGCCCCACTCGACCTCTGCCTCGCCACCATCCGCTCGCTCGACGACGACGGCAAGCGCGTTCGCGAGTTCGGGCTCGTCTTCCAGCAGGGTTTCTATCTTCTGCGCGCTTCGTGCCATTCGTTGAAGTCTCGTAACCGGTCCGTCGTAATCAACGTTTTACTCTGTGGTTCTCTTAGGCGATGCGAGCCGGACTCACGTTGCCTCGTCCTCGACGGCAGTTCGGACCCGCTCCCAGACCTCATCCGGCGAGCCCTCACCGTCGATTCGGATGAGATCGCTCGTCGAGTCGTAATGTTCGACGACAGGTGCCGTTTTCTGTTCGTATTCCTCGATGCGAGCACGCACGATATCCTCCGTATCGTCTTCCCGCTGGATTAGCGTCCCGCCACAGACGTCGCACACCCCTTCCTCCTCGGGCGGGTCGAAATCAACGTGGTAGGTCGAACCGCAGTCTTCACAGATCCGTCGACCGGTAAGTCGGGCGACGAGTTCCTCCTCGCTCACCTCTATGTAGAGTACGACATCGAGGTCGGTGACTCCTTCGAGGTATTCGACCTGGGCGATCGTGCGCGGATACCCGTCGAGAACAAAACCTCCCGTGTCGGGAATTGCCTCCTCGACGATGGCATTCACGACCTCGTCGGGGACAAGTTCACCACGGTCCATGTACGCCCCCGGCGTATCGTACTCGACATCAAGCGCAGAGATGTCCATCTCTTTGTTTGCCCGAAACGCATCTCCGGTGGAAACGTGCTCCACGCCGAAGTGCTCCACCAGCCGGCTGCTCTGGGTTCCCTTCCCCGCGCCAGGCGGGCCCAAAATGAGAATTCGTGGTTCATCCATGGCTGCCGATTACCAGGCACTGCATAAATGTCTGTAGAAACCTCTCGATAGCCTCGATGAGGTGCCGTCCCCGATAGCGGACGCGTCTTCGATCTCAGGCAGTTCGATAGTGGCGGCCTAGTACTCCATGTATTGTACCGATAGTCCCCAACCGGGCTAGGGATACTCCCCATCCTTATAGACAAGCGTTTTATTTCCAAGCATTCGACCAACTATCAGAGAAGACATGTATCGATTACCCGAAAAAAGGTGGGTTGAGTGCGCAATTGATAGTATGCCATATACACGCGTCCCCGTGAGACCTCACTCGGCGAGTCGGACAACGACAGCGCGGGCAATACGAAGTGAGCTGCACTGACTGTTATCAGCATGCCTGCCTCCTGACCCTCCAGTTCTCGTCTCCCACCCATCCCCACTGATGTCGATCCACACCACAAAATGAGCGCATTCGCCGACAGCGCTGGTTCCCACCTGTTGTATCGACGTTCAACCATCACAGATCTCCCACCGATCCCGAACGGAGGGACAGTGTGAGTAGATCGAGATCTACCGGGCTCCTTTTCGGAGAAGGGGATCCCGACCGGATCATCTCCGATACCACGGAATTCATCCGCACTCGCGTCGAGACGACCGACCAGGAGTGCGCCGTTGTATGGCTTGACGCCCAGGTAAGCTCCATGGTGACGGCGATGCTCGCCGTCGACGCCCTCGGTGCCGAGAACGTCGTCGGGTTGGCCTCGCATGACTTCAGCGACCATCTCGATGACGTCGGCGGTCGGACGATTGCAAGTGGCCTTGGCGTCGAGTACTGTGATGTCCCGTTGCGGACCTTCCGGGACCGGTTCGAGGATGCAATAGCGACACGACTCTCGGATGAAGATGGGGCACAGCCAGCTGAACGTGCAAAGTCCCGTCTAGGGATGGTGTGTGCGTACTATGTGGCGGATATACGAGACGGAGTGGTTCTGGGATCCCTCGATCGGACGCGATGGCTTCTCGGAACTGGGCCGAGACATGGGTACGAGTACGGCGATGTCCTCCCGCTGGGTCACCTCTATACAACTGAGGTTGGTGTCCTTGCTGATCACCTCGGAGTCCCGATAGCTTCCTTTGATTTCACAACAGATCCAGTCGGTACAATTGGGGACAATCTCTCACTAGGAATTGAACAAATGGACCGTCTTCTCTACGAACTTGTCGATCAGGACGAGAGCATCGAGGATGTGGCCCGAACCCTTGACCTCTCTATCGACACCGTCAGGGCCTGTGCTCGACGACATGCAATGACGGAATATACCCGTACGGCACCTGCGATTCCTGGATCGGATGGTGACGATGAACCATTCTTCCATGAACTCGAACTTCGATTCGAGTAGCTGTCAGTGTCGCTCGGGGTGAACCAGATCTACTTTGCCTGCCGAACCCAAAGGGGGATATCTACCGGAGACGATCGATGGAACGATACGATCAACTCTATCGCGTATACGCCGAATTCGACACCGGGACGCTGAGGGCCTACCAAGACTTCGTCGACGTCTTTCCGCCCGTCGACTCCCGCCACGTCTTACACTACTGGGACGATGCCCATCGCAAAGTCCGATCGAGAAAAGCCGAAATCGCCGATGCGTTTCCGGACGCAGGACGTGTTCTTGCGGATGTTGCAGCATACGCAACTCGCGACCAAGCGTTCACGGCACTCGATCTCCTCCGTAAATACGAGCGCTCGGTGAACGTCCTCGTCCTTGACATCGACGAGACGCTTCGTTCGGCCGGCGATACGGATAATGAGATCCCCCGAAGGACGCTTCACCTCATCTCCGAATTCCATGAACGGGATGTTCCCATCATCGTGTGTACTGGTCAGACGCTCGAGAACGTGAAGGGGCTCTTGCTGCAGGGTCTCGGGAATGAACTCGTCCACTCCGGCGACGTGAGCGTGGTTTATGAAGCCGGAACAGGGGTCTTCACTCCGGGCCATGGATCGGACACGAAGCAACTCCTCTATCGCGATCTCGCCGCTGATATCACCTCCGTCTTCGAATACGTCCGTTCTAGGGTGCTGACTGACGCGTCTGACTCGGTACGTGAGAGCACGCACCTTCAGGGGAACGAGTTCAACGTCACGATCAAACCGAATGCCGAAACTGGTTCGGCCGAAGCGCGAGACGTGATCGATCGGTCGGTCGTATTTCTCCTCGATCTACTTGGCGACGCGGTCGCTAGACACCTCGATCGGAACAGCGATGCGGCCGCGGGATGGGCACGAGCTCACTTCGCCCAGTCGGATCCTGAGATCCGTGGCGTCTTGACCGATCTCGAGGGATATCCGGAGATAGATGCTGATACCATTCCGGATGAGGTTGCCAGGCTGCTCGAACGGATCGAGGTTTCGTACTATGCAGCAGATGCGGCCGAGATCGGAAGCCGGGAGCTGAATAAAGTGGTCGGAGTCGAGACCGCGCTCGATGTGCTCGGAATTCGTGATCCGTTTGCTCTCGTGATCGGCGATTCGAAAAGTGACCTCCGTGTGATGGAGTGGGCTGCAGCGAATAATGCGGGGATCGCGGCGGCGCCGGAACATGCGTCGCGCGGTGTCCTGGAACACGTTCGGGATACTGACGACGTGACCTTCGCCCCCGGGAGGGCAGACGAGTCATTACGAATGGCCTATGCGCTAAACGCACTCGCGTCGTACGAAGCCCCTGGTCAGGGTAGTGACGCTTCCTCTGGCTGATCCAGCCTGATTCGATCCCTAGACTGCAGTCAATGCGTATCAGGAGAACCCTTCCTGCTACATGTGAAGTGGGGTCTCGAACGGCCTGGTTGTTTAGCCACCGCATTAGAAAGACATCCGGGTTTCTACATCGCGGTCATGGACGATCGTTGCAACCGCAGGACGTTCCTCGCGACTGCCGCTGCCGCGACGGGTGCGCTGGGGGGCTGTACGATGGACGATATTGTTGGTGGAATTCAGGATGGGTCAGGGAATCCGAACAATGACTCGCTGGGGGAAGAGGGTCGAATTGTACAGCCAGCAATCGAACGCGGGGATGTCCTCGATGATTTCAGCGATGAACGGTGGTTTCCACTCCGAGGAGAGACGCTTTCGCTCGATCGGGAACAGGCTATCTCCGGGCGGTATGCACTCCGGATCGAAAATTCGGCAAGTCGATACTCCACGATCGGGTTGGCGCCCAGTGAAACTCTGTCACTCGAGGGTCGCAATTTCTCGATGGCGGTGAAGGTCGATTCGCCTGTGGGTGGGCGGATGGAGGTTCGGTTTCGGTCTCCCAATTCCGAGAACCGGTTCGTCTGTACCCGGCGTCTACCTCCAGCATTCAGTGACTGGATGCGCCTTGACTTCGGAATCACACGTGGGAAAGGGAACCCCGACATCGATGATATTGGCGAGCTTCGCATCGAGATGATCGGCCCCGAAGACTCGTCGATTCGGTACTGGATCGACGATATCCGGCTCACCGAAGCCGAGGAAACGCCACTTGCAATCCTCGCATTCTACGGTGGTCTCAAATCGCACTATGATGTCGCCCTTCCGATGTTGGAAGAGCGCGGCTGGGGAGCAGCTGTTCCTGTCCGGCCCGCGTCGATTGGTGTCGACGATCGGATGGGTATTGGGCACCTGCGGGACGTTCGCGACGCTGGCTGGGATGTCTGTTCTTTCCCCATTCGAGGGACGCCACTTCCGGAGATGACACCTGAGCGACAGCGCCAGGTCATCACCGATGACCAGGAGTTCCTGACAAACAGGGGGTTCCCCGATGGCGCCCGCCATTTCTTTGCCCCCCACCACAGTATCAATGCGGACACCGTGAACGTCCTCCGTGACGTCCACGAAACGGGCTTTCTCTACGGTGGGAGTTCGGTTGGCGTCCCTCCGACAGCGCCGTATACAATCCCGACAATCAACGGAGGGGATTACGGGAGCAGCCGGGCCGTGATCTTACGTGCAAACCGACACAACCAGTTGGTCGTGTTGGGGTTCGACGAAATCGGGGACGAAGGGATGAGTGTCGATGACTTCGAGGCGCAACTCGATCGGCTCGAAAAGAACGACTACGCTGGTGGGCTGAACGTCGTGACTCCTTCCCAACTCGTCGACGAATACCTGTAAGGGCTGCTACTGTCGGCCAGTTGCGAGGTCGGGATTTTGAGGACTGTTCGATACAACACTTCGGCATAGCTATTTCGACAGGCACGTGTTCCAAGCCTGTCTCGCTACTGCGCGGAGCTTATCGATAGTTCGTTTCCTGGATGGGAATATCGAGTTGGTTTTCGACGAAGTCGCGACATATTTCGAGGCTCCGTTTGGGCGTGCTCGTGGACTGATCGATTTCGACAGTCAGCCAGCTCCCATAGTCGATATCCTCGTAGGCTTGCATGACGCTCTCGAAATCCACGTCGCCCAGGCCGAGTTCGCAGAAGATAGGAAGCGCCTCGTCGTGTCGGCTCATCTCGAACGTGTCTTCCTGTACATCGGGATCCTCGGGTGTCACGTCTTTCAAGTGTGCGTACGCTATCCTGTCTCCATAGGTCCGAATCACCTCCGCGGGATCCATGCCCGCCTTGTGTAAGTGTGCCGAGTCGGGACAGAGAAAGATGGTCTCGTCATCCGTTTCCTCCATTATCACGTCGAGTTCTTCCCTGTTCTGCAGCTCGGTATACATGTGCGGATGGACACAGGGTTTGACGCCGAGGTCGTAGCATCGCTTCCCAGCTTCAGTAATCGTCTCTGCGGCAACCATGAGATCCTCCTGGCTCGGGCCTCCCTCTGGCCGTTCGCCCGGACCGAACACGATGTACTCAGTCCCGATCGACTGGAGGAATTGCGCAACGCGCTCGTTGTACGCCACGATTTCCTCGCGACTGTCGGGGTCGCAAAAAGCGCCGTTGACAGCACCGCCATATAGCGCTGATAGTTTCATGTTGTGGCTATCCAAGATAGACTGGAATTCCGCCGGCTTGTCCTCGTAGTCAAGTGCCGTCCGGGTGAAGGTCTCACACGCCGTGTATCCCAGGTCTTCTGCCTCCCGCAGTCCTGTTCGCCAGTTTTCTCCGCCCCACGTGATCAGGTGAACAGCAATTTTTGGTTCTGCCATACAGGTCGATTCTCTCGTCACGGTCCGGTCTCTTAAATCCGGTGAGAAACGATTACCATGGGAGTACTGATTTGCCGGGACTATTTTCGGCGAGCCTGGAGCGTGTGATTCATCGCACCGACGATCGTATATCTCGTCCTTGTTACGATTACCCCTCCTGCGATCATCCGTCAGCTCACCTGTATCCACCCTCCTGAGTACAGTCCGAGTCCAAGGAGAGCTAGGCCAACTACGACGCCAGTGAGAAATTGTATGAGATGGTTGCGAATAACAGTCGATTCGGTCCCTTCGCTGATCACGAACCGGCCGTCGGCGTCCGCGCCCCCGACAGTGGCGGCGACGTCGCTTCCCCATTCGTCAGGCCCACTTTCGACTGTCCCACCCGAAACGTGGATCGGATCGCCCGGCTCGACTCGTGCCTCTCGATACGTCACGCGGTCATCGATGCGTGTCCATGTCTCAACAGAACCATCGAAGTCTGCTCCCGCGGTATCGAGGGTCTCGAGCCGTTCACGAACGGCATCCGGCAATGATTCGCCTGGCTCGATGGTCAAGACAGTCTCTCCCATGTGACCGGTGATGTCGAGGTCTGCTCCGTCAGGATCGACTGCCACCCGAGTTCCACCCTCTACCACAGCAAACGGGTATCTGATATCAGCGGTTTCAGCAAGCAACCAGGACTGTGCAGTGTTCCGGTAATTCTCCGGTTCCCTGGAATCACCTACCTCGAGCCCCTCGGTATCCGTTCGGTGTCGGTTTTTTGCTTGCATCCACACCTCACAACACAGCGCGTCCGTACCGGAGAACGGGGCTTCGAACATTCCGTACTCAGAAAGAGGAGCTGCTTGCCCATCGAACTCAACGAGTCCTTCGCTTTTGGCAACGTATCTGACCGGAATTGCCTCGTTTCGATGTACCGAAACAGCTGTGATTAATCGGCGAGTCCCAGCAACGATTAGCAACCCGCCCATCGCGGAGAGTATCAGGCCCCCGAGTGCTGCCATTCTTCACACACCTCCCATCTTGCTCCCAGTGTTGCTCGTTTCATCTCTCGGATCACGTCCATCGAGTATTCATCGGTACTGCGTAGGAAAATCGTTCATACAGTACGGGAAACACGAAGCACGCGTGGTAATACTATCCCTCGCAGTGTGTGCACGGCGTGCACAACCTATTTTGACCCGGGGTCAATACCCGGGATCGAAGGACGAATGCTGGGGGAGGAAGACGGGACACCACTCGATCAGATCCGGTTCTTGGCACGTGCGGAATCTCGTGTTCGAATTCTCGAACATCTCGTAGAATCCGGGTCGATGACGCAACGAGAACTCCGAACGCGTCTGGACGCATCTCGGACAACGGTTGCCCGATCGCTACGATCACTGGAAGAGAACGACTGGGTCGAGAGCACTGACGGCACATATCGACTCACCCGTGTCGGAGCAATCATCGCCGATGAATTCTCCGACATGCTCGATACGATTCGGGCGACGGAGGACGTAGCCGCCTTCCTACGATGGTTTCCAGCCGACACGTCCGCACCAGACTTTCACGAGGCAGAGGACGCCGAAGTGACGTCATATAGTGACGCTGATCCGTACGCCCCGGCGAGAAAACAGACGGAAATACTCCATACTGCAGACAGGCTCCGCATCCTTCTGCCAGCAATCGACCTCGATTCGACGAACACGATCACTGAGCAGGTCACGGAACGTGGACTCGAAGTCGAGACTGTGGTGTCTCCGGGTGTCGAATCGACACTAGAATCGGACGAATTCGCACCCATTCTGAGAGAAAAGCTAGGAACGGGGCGGTCAACGATCTCGGTCGCTCACGACACCCTGCCGTTCTATCTCGGTCTCGCGGACGATGGTCGTATCCAGATTGGTGTCGCAGACGATGAAGGATTCCCGAGGGCTCTCTTGGAGACGACCGATGAAACCACTAGAGAATGGGGGGAAACAGTGTACCAGGAGTATCGAGAACAGGCTCGCCCCAAGCCCATCCAGGAGTTCTGAGTGGAGGACTGTCTTCTCTGTAGCGCCTCTCAATCCACCCTACTCCCGAGAGTACCTGAGATCCATCCTCGAACTATATCACCCGACTGAGTTACACGAGCAAAGTGCCATCACTGATGATAGCCGAATAGCTAGCGGAGGTTCCTCGGACGAGGGGATCCTGGCGCATTAGCGCGGGGGGATGGCAAAAGTTCGTCCTGGTAATCGCCTGGGGCATGATGGATTGAGGCACCGGGTTTGACACGGCTGACTTCTTCTTGCATGTCACCTATTGTTCGTTCTCGAATTCGATGTACTTGCCCGAGTCGTCGGGTACCAATTAGTATTCACTCTCCACGGAATCGACGGTTGTCTCACCGTCTAGGGCAGTTTCCATCTCGTCACGACTCCACGACGGCACGTCGCGATCGTATATCTCCAAGAGTTGTTTGAACCAGTAGTGGGCCATGATTTCAGCCCCAATCCTATTCGGATGGACTCTGTCCTCCGCAAACGCTTCGGGATGGTGATTTCGCGTGGGCTCCCACACGTCTGGCCCGGCAGAGAGTGATGCAGGATCCCGTTCCATCAATGCCTCGAGGGCGAGCTGCTCGTTCCCGATCTCTGGTTCCCGTCCTTCCTTGTAGATATGCGTTGCCACGACAACATGGTCGGCGCCGTCTTCACGCATCACTCGTGCATATGTCTCGATGACGTCTGCGCCTCGCTGGATCCGCTCTTGGTCACTCGGACCTCTGATCCCCGTGGAAAACTCGCCATACGCCCCTTGGAGCGACTGCTGTGCCAATGCGATGACGGGCGCTTCGTGTTCTAGTGCTGGTGCGAGAATTTCCCGCCATCGTTCAGTCCGATCACCGGTTTCTGGGTCTACCCAGTGAACGATCGGAGATCCCGGATCGATCGCCTTCACGACAGTAATGACACGATCGCCAGCGAAGTATCGATCGAGCTTTCGTTGGAGGATCCCTGGCCAAGTTCTCGACGTGGAGTAGCCGTTGACCACGAACACCCGGTTCTCTCCCGTGAAAATCTCGGATGGGAGGCGGTCTGGTGACGATTTTTGTGTCGTCTGTGGCCGTTCGTTCCTATCGGAGGGCTTGTCTGTCGTCTGTAATCCGGCGTTGCTATCCGTGTTTCCCACGCTAGGTTCGTCGACATTCCTTCCGTCATCGTGTCCACACCCTGCGAGGGTCCCGAGCAAGCTGCCCCCGAGTGTAGACAGTAACCGACGACGTCGAATCCGACGGTCACTCATACCTGAATAAGTGGAGTGAAGATGACCAGTAAATGCTATCCCCCGGGAGTTGTGCATGGTGTGCACAGCAGGGAACGGTGGTGATTTCACTCACAGAGGTATTCTATGTACGGAGGATGACTCCCTACTATAGCCTCGGCGTTATGTGGATTCGTCAGTCGTTGCACACTCTTCCTGTATCTCGACGACATCCATCTTGTCGTCGAACGTCACCCTGAGTTCGTCATCTTCCAACGGGATTGAGATTCGAATGCGAATGGGGTCCTCCGATACGAGTTCCTCCCGGTAGTCAAGGAGGAGGGTGCGCTGTTCGTACGTCGCGAGGTCGAACTCGATCCCGTGGTCGTAGTAATACGCGATCACCGCTGGCTGTCTCGTCGGATAAAACAAGGTCGGCAGCCGCCACTGGTATTTACATTCCTCACAGATATTTGACACGAGCATCCAGAAGATCGATCCGCAGGCTTCACAGAACTGGTACTCATCCCAATCCGGACGATGATCGTTGCAGATATCTATAGAATTGATAGACATGTCACCGGCACATTCCGGACAGACGCCGTCCATCACTGATGCCCGACGGTGAGTACCCCAGATCCGATCAGCTTCGTTGATTTCGTTGGGTGTACGCTCTCGCAACCCCGATGGTGGGAACTCGGTCTTGCTGATAACGCCCGGTTGGAAGGTATCGACACAGCGAGCGTCGCAGTTTGTACATTCCAGGATGCGCCACCCTTCCCGATAGCTCCACTCCGGCTGACCACCGCAGTACCAACATGATATGTCCACCTCCACGGGTTCGATCTCCGGATCATCGATCGCCGTCCCGGACAGAAGCATTCTGACGATCCGTTTTCCCGAATCCATGAGCTCGTATCCATCGTCAGTTCGTCGAACGAAGATATTCTGCAGCTTGTTCAAATGGTAATTGAGGCGGCCGGGATCGTCAGCGCTCACGCGTTCGCGCAGATCTGTAAACCGCATCGGTGAGGCGTCGCGTGGATCGTGGGCCTCCCACAGTGCCCGTAACAATTCGATCCGGGTTTCGTCGGAGAGAAGCTTGAACGCAGCATCTCTCGTAGATGAGTCCGACTCGGCAGGTTCAGTCGTACTGGAGGGGTCCATACTATCGAGACGGGAGCCGTGATAAAGATCTTTCTCACTGTTAGCACATACCGTGGAGTAGAGAACCACAATATCGAGAGGCTGCTGAGTGGACCAGTGCTAAGACATAGTGTTTCCACACTCATATGACACTTCAGTAATAGAATACGAGTTCGATCGAAATTTCGATAGAAATATCATTCTAATTACGTTTAACCCGATAGCGGTCGACGGTTGTCGTGGGGTGATACCTCATGGCACAAGCACACAGGCTCGATTGTGAAGCCGCTGCTGCCGATTGTCGGTTCATTATTCAATCCGAAAACGAAGACGAGGCGGTAGAATTAGCAAAATCCCACATGCGCGAGGTGCACGGGCAGGACTATACGGGTGACGAACTCCGAAGTGAACATCTGAAAATCGTCTAGCACCAGGCACACATCCATGGCAACAGAAACCCAACCGGATGAGGATCCGATCAACGAACAGAAAGTGAGCGAACTCGTAGAAACATCGCTCGTTGACCTCGGTGCGACGGTGCATGCCGCATTGGTAGTCATCGGCGATGATCTCGGTCTCTATACGGTACTGGACGACGCTGGGCCGCTGACGTCAGCTGAATTGGCCGAGGAAACGGGAACTGCAGAACGCTATGTCCGTGAATGGCTCCGTTCACAGGCCGCTGGCGGGTACGTGACTTACGACCCCGAAACCGATCGCTACGACCTCTCACCCGAGCAAGCGTACATATTAGCGAACGAGGAAAGTCCAGTGTTCATGCCGGGCGCATTCCAGGTGGTCGCAGCGGCTGCCAAGATCGAACCCGAACTCCGCGAGGCGTTTCAAACGGGCGAGGGTATCGGCTGGCACGAACACGACGATGATATGTTCCACGGCACCGAGCGGTTCTTCGGACCGTCCTACGGGACCTACTTGACCGATTGGATCGAGGCGCTCGACGGGGTAGATGCCACGCTGAACGAGGGTGGCAGGATTGTCGACGTAGGCTGTGGACACGGCGCCCCGACGATCCGTATGGCAGAAGCGTACCCAAATGCATCGGTCGTCGGCATCGACTATCACGAGGCATCGATTGCGGTGGCACGCGAGCGGGCGGAAACTGCGGGAGTCGGCGATCGCGTCGATTTCGAGGTCGCGACCGCGAGAGGATACAACGGAACCGACTACGACCTCGTAACGATGTTCAATTGCTTTCATGACATGGGCGATCCTGTCGGCGTGGCAGACCACGTCCGGGAGTCGCTCAGGGATGATGGGACGTGGATGATCGTTGAGCCCTATGCCGAGGACCGGGTCGAAGATAATCTTACACCCTTTGGCCGCCTGGCGTACTCCATTTCGACGGTAGCCTGTACGCCGAATTCACTGAATCAAGATGTCGGCTATGGTCTCGGTGCACAAGCGGGAGAAGAACAGACTCGCGACGTCGTCATGGAGGGTGGATTCACGCGATTTCGCCGCGCGGCCGAGACACCGACTAGCCTCGTCTTCGAGGCAAAATTGTAATAGCTTGCTCAATTTGCTGATTTTGCCAAATCAGACGAACTCTTGGTCAGAAAAACGTGCCCGCATCCAGAGTGATGGCCTGTATCCGCGTCCACCCACATATTGGAAGCTGCACATCACCAGCAGCACTGGTCAATCCTGGCTCTCCCGGCAATTCAGCAAATCTGGTGGGTATGTCATAATGACAGGAACCATCACCCTTTGGTGACGTTTCGTCACTCGCTTAGAACCGAATCTCGAACAGACGGTCGGCTACGACACACCAACTCCGGAAGATGCGGCTTCTTATTTCTCGGGCTCGATGAGATCGTCGACTACTTCACCGACAGCGACGACGCCCTTCATTCCTGCCGACCGATGAGGCTCACAGAAGTACTTCACTATCGACGGTTCGGTGAACGTGTTCGAGACGGTGTAGCCAGTTTCGTTTGTGAGGTCGGACTCGTAGCTGCCGTCCTTGACGACGACGTTATGTGATCCACCCCGTCCAGTCCACTCCCAAATGATCTCAGTCCCGGGTTCGATCAGCACTACTGGTGGGTCGAACATATGTCCTGACTCGCCTGCACCGACCTCGATCCTAACCGCGTCGGACTCCATGAAATCTACAGTAGCTTCGTAATTTGGCACTTCCTGCAACCACCCATGGTAGGGGCCACTCGTTTCGAAGGTAACCCGGATCTCCTCAATATTCGAAGCAGTTCGGTTCCCAGTCTGCTGCATCTCGAGGTGTTGGGGTGGCTCATTCGCCCAAGAGTGGTGATGATTTAGCATGCCCTGTCGAACTCGCGAGCCGTCGCTGGATCCGGATAGACCGAGTTCCATCGCGTGGACGCGGTGGTCCTGCTCGGTTCCAAGAAAGACGACACCATCGACGACGATAGGCGAGGAAACCATCCCTGCCTCGCTCAGGTCATGGATCATCGTTTGGTCGAGCACGCGACCACTTTCCGCATCGACGGTCGAGAGAATTGAGTCCTGACTCACCACTACGACTGTGTCGCCCACGACTGTCGGTGCCTGATTCCCCGATGATGACGTGTCGGCTCGCCACAGTTCATCGCCCGTTTCGATGTCGATTGCAGCCAGACCATCCGAGTACTGGGTGGCATAGAGCGTGCCGTCCTTGGCAGTGAAAGAGGCCATGTTCTGAATCCCTGCGATTTCACAGGTCCAGGCGACTTTCCCAGTACTGGCATCAAGGGCGTAGACGTTCTTGTCTAGCGATCCGAGCATGATCTTGCCGTCGTGAAACGTGGGCGAAGAACACGTCTCGTAGCCTTTCTCCTTCGTCCACAGCAATTCTCCCGACCCGGCATCGAAACAGGACATCGTTCGGTCTGGCGAGTACGATCCTGTGTAGACCCTCTCGTCGATGACGATCGGAGAGACACCCGAAATACCGACGTATGATTCCCAGAGTATCTCGCCGGATTCTGGATCTAGCGCGTATAGGCTTTGCCCACGGCTAGCGCTGTAGAGAATCCCGTCGGCGAGGACTGGTGAGCCGAAGACGAAACTCTCCGTGGAGACCTCCCAGAGCTTATCGCCGGTATCGGCGTCGAGGGCATAGATCGAGTAGTCGTTCGCACCGAAGTAGACCGTACCATCGATGACTTGCGGTGACGACCGGATCCCCGCACCCTTGGTCCCTCGCCCGATACGGTTGGGATTCTCACCGACGCGGAATCGCCACTGCTCTGTGCCCGTCTCGGCGTCAAGGGCGTACAGGTTCCTATCCTCGGAGCCCACGTAGACGGTTCCGTCAACGACCGTTGGCGAGGATCCGACGAATCCTCCGGTTTCGAAGGTCCAATAGTCTGTCCCGAAGGACAGGTTATCTTCGTTGCCAGCGGTTGTCGATTCGGTCTGGGCTGAAGCTTCAGGTTGGGGGGACGTTCCGGTGGGGGACATCGCCCCGAGTCCTGGCGATCCCCCGTTCGAATCATTTCCGACCTCAGTACAGCCAGCGACAGAAAGGGTTCCCGCCGCGAGAAGCAATCGGCGGCGAGAAACGGTGTTCTCCTCCATAATTTCTCGGTATCAATATATGAGTATCATATTACTGGATGGGAATTGTGCACGGTATGCACACCGTCGAACTCGTGTTTTCTGGTAGGCTAGGAAGACTCCCCATGTGGTCTGGTCTCTAGGCGTGTGTCTATGGAGGGAAGAACAGAGAGCGACGGATGACGCGCTATACGACGGTTGCGGACTGGCAGGATATCGAAGCTGGAGACGTCGTCGACGTCACCATCCGCCAGCCGGGGGACGAGCAGTACCCGAGGGGGTGGGACGAAAGCCTCCATCTCGGGACGTCGGCGACGATATCATTCACCGCTACGATATTGCTCACGAACGGACGAACAGCCACGATCGTTACATGGGAAGCACTGTTCAGACTATCGAGTTCCCTGGGCTGCTCGCCCGCTACGACCGGTTCAACGAGAGATGGAGGAGATGTCACCCGTTTGGTGGAAGTGTCCGGAGAATGACGCCTTCAAGAGGGACAAGCCATGCCAGTGCTCAACGTCACCGACCGGACTCGCGGAGGATGAGTGGGCCGATGGCGAGCGTTCGCTTTGCCAGCGTCGCGATCCGCAGGATGTAGGCCGTGAACAGGAGGAAGGGGACCAGCGTAATCGTGAAGGCTACTCCGACGACCCACGTGACGGTCGGGATGGCAAGGATTGTGCCACCGAAGGTTTCGGCGCCGACGTACGTGAGCATGCCGCCGGAAATGAGGATGGCCGGGATGGCCGCGTAGAGAATGAATTGCGAGAGGTTGACGAGTTCCCACTGGAAGTACAAGGTCTTGATGTGCTCGCGACCAGGCCCGAACATGGACAGCGCAGTTACCAGGTCGTCGAGCGCAGTCCGCTGGTCGTCGGTCAACGACGAGTCGAATTCATGGGTCAACCGCTCGACCTGGAAGATTTTCCAGGAGTAGTTGAAGTTCAACGCGGCG
>CAZEDI010000045.1:14899-18589 GCA_964510865.1 uncultured Halobacteriales archaeon | reverse complement strand
CGTAGTCCCCGTAGCGGAGGACCCCGACGGCGGTCTTCGCGTCGTCGGGGAAGCGGTCGTGAGCGAGGACGACGAGCCGCCGGCCGCTCGTGGCGAAGTCGTACATGGTCCCGACTACAGCCGGGGGTCGATACGTCTTCGGGTCGGTTCGCTCTGCGGAGCGATGACGGTCGGCCTCAACGGTCCGTCTTCGTTCGTGTCGACCGGTAAACGGACCTAGCCTTTTCCAGACGTCTCGATGAGTTCGTCGACGAGAACGCGGCACGTGGTCGTCTCCTTTTCCTTCAGACGAAACGAGACGAAGTGCCGCCTGAGCGTGAACCGCTTCCGTGAGTACTCGTTCGAGAACCGTACGACAGTTTGACGAGCCAACACCAAAGCACGCTCAACGAACCGGAGGAGCTCTGACGAAGGGGAAGCATCAGTCTCCCATCGGGCTACACACTCGTCACGTTTCTCAGCGAGGATCCGACCTGGCCATGGACTGTGAGTCAGATTTTTACCGCGTGAAGGGTTCAGGTCGGGTAGATGACGAACACGTCGTCGGCACCACTTCCAGACGGGGCCGACCTAACCTTTCCCCAGGCGAACATCGTCGCCGTCAACGCTATTGCTGGTGCACTCGCGACGACGCTCGGACCGACTCCAAATGACAAACTGGTCGTCAATCAGATAGAAACGGGTGAGGCGTCGAATCCGACTTCGTCGACGATCGACGACGTGGTCGTTTCGCACGACGGCGCGACGATTCTCGATGGGCTCCCGCTCGAACACCCGATCGCACCGGTGGTCCGACGAATCGTCGGACCCGAACGGCCCGGGACGACGGCCGTCGAAGGCGAGGACATACCGGACGGGGTCACCACGACCGTCGTACTGACGGCGAACCTCCTCGACCGGGCTGAAGCGCTACTCGACCAGGGCGTCCATCCGACAGATATCCTTCGCGGTTACCACCGAGCGCTGGACGTGACGACGCGAACGATGGACGAACTGACGACGGTCATCGAAGATACCCCAGACAGGAAGGAGACCGAACTGTCCGTCGCTAGAACTGCCATGACGGGGAACGACGCCGGAGGTCGACCGGAGGAGATGGCACGGATGGCCGTCGAGGCCGTCGACTTAATCGGTTCGCCGACGGAAGAGACTCTCGCCGTTCGTACCTTCGAAACCGGATCGATAGCCGATTCGAGGCTCGTCAGGGGAGCCGTCCTCGACCGGAACACGATCGCACACGATCGAATGCCGACGCGTGTCGAGAACGCGTCGGTATTGGTGATCGGAGGCTACCGCCGAGGGAAGGCGAGTGACGGTCGGAGCGGAGGGCTCCTCGATCCGGTCGTCCAGGAGGACGGTGAGCGAATCCGAATCGAATCCCCCGCTGACATCGACGAATTCGACCGGATATTCGCCGATCGGCGTGCCAGCGTCGTTTCGAATCTAGTCGTAACGGGCGTGGACGTGGTCGTCACGCGTCTCGGCATCACCTCGGACTACCTGGAACTGCTCTCCGATCACGACATCGTGGGGATCAGGGGAGTCAATCGCCTGAAACTCACACAAGTGGCACAGGCGACAGGAGCGAGAGTCGTGATGGACCCGATGGACGTCGAACCGGCCGATCTCGGCACCGCCGGTATCGTCGAACAGATCAGCATAGGCCAACGTCGGAACGGTAGAAAGCAGAGACGTATCGTGGTCTTCGACGACTGTTCCGAACCGGCTTCCGTCACCGTCGTCCTCAGTGGCGTCTTCGGGCAGCTATCCGGACAGATGTCGGCGGAGATACGGAAGGCTGCGAAGGCCGTCGCTGTCGCTCGAGGAACCAACAGCCACCAACCTGGCGTGCTTCCGGGTGGCGGCGCCACGGAGATCCAGATCGCACAGGCAGTGGAGAAGGCTGCAAAGCGACACGACTCTCGCGTACAACTCTCGATGTCCGCGTTCGCAGATGCCGTTGAGATGCTCGTATTCGCGCTGGCGAAGAACGCGGGGAGGGATCCACTCGCCACGGTCGCCGATCTCCGATCGGCTCAAAACGACGGGAACGGGACGTCGGGACTCGTCCTTCCTGGCGGCGGGATCGAAGATGCCTTCGAAGCAGGCGTCCTCGACCCTGTCGCCATCCGCCGGCCCTGTTACGTAAGTGCCGTGGAGGTAGCTGACGTGATCCTCCGGATCGACGATACGATCGACGCGAAGGTCATCGAAGAGCCCACGGATCCCGACGACGTGATATACGACGAACGGGGCGAGAAACACCACGACTATCTCGAAGAAAACGAGGGAACGAGATGGAGTTGACGTGACGGACGCGGCTC
This sequence comes from uncultured Halobacteriales archaeon, assembly GCA_964510865.1. GTDB lineage: Archaea > Halobacteriota > Halobacteria > Halobacteriales > Hikarchaeaceae > CAZEDI01. The sequence continues at coordinate 16,265 of CAZEDI010000045.1, read as the reverse complement.
TCGGCGTGTTTTCGGGACGAATAGACGAGGGAGGTCTGTTGGTACGAGTTACCCCTGAGCGATGTCACTGATGTCGACGACGCGCAGCAGGGCGAATACGAACACGAAGATGACGGCGAGCAACGTTATAGAGAGGGCTGACGCGTTCGGGTACTGGAGCCCGCGTTGGACCTCGCTGTAGATCAGGATCGATATCGTACTTTCACCCGAGCTGAGGAACTGTGGGATGATGAGATTCCCGATCGCGAGGACGAAGGTGAACATGCACCCGATCGCCACGCCAGGGAGGCTGAGCGGCCAGGTGACCTTCCTGAACGTCGCTACCGGATCGCCGCGAAGCGTCTCGGAAGCGTCGAGGAGATCCTCGTCGATCTGCGCGAGCGAGATGTAGATTGGTGCAGCCATGAACACGAGGTAGTTCTGGAGGTACCCGATGACCTGGGAGAACACTGTGAAGATGAACCATCGGACGGGCTGGTCGACGACGCCGGTCCCGATGAGAATCAGGTTGAACAGGCCCGACCGGCCGAGGATCGGGTACCAGCCGATAGTCCGGATGAGGTCCGACGTCCAGAACGGGATGACGAGGAACAGGAGGAGGATGATCCCGAACAGTTGGCTGGTGTGGAACCGGAGGTAGTAGGCGATCGGGTACGCGAATACCAGCGTCAAGAACGTCACGGCCAGTCCGACAGCGATGGTCCTAACGAACGTTTGCTGCACCGTGCCAGACGAAAGGATGTTCCGCCACGCGTCCAGCGTGAGTTCGTAGGAGACGGCGAACGAAGTGTATGTGAGGAAACTGTAATAGATAACCACGAGCAGCGGAACGATCAAGAAGACGGTGAACCAGATCACCGTCGGCAGAGTGAGCAGATGAATCTCTCCCAACGACGTCTCGTCGAACCGCTCCGATATCCGCCCAACTACACGGGCGTCCCGTTTACTCATGTTGAGATCTCGATTTTCGCTATGCAGCCAGGAAGTCGCGCCAACGTTCGGTCATGTGCTCGGCGTTGTCCGGCCAGATCTGGAAGAAGCCGATCCGATCGATCCGTTCCTCAATTGGGCCACTGTCGCGGACGCTGCCGTCGTCGGATGGTGAGCCCTCTTCCGTCGACCAGTCGTACTGCTGTGGGTCGAACAACGCCGGCTCGTCAACTGGCTCGTAGGTGGCCGTCCCTTCGTATGACCAGTCGTAGTACTCCGGACCCATCCCCTCGCCCGATTCGTCGGAGCCTTCCCTGACGAGTTCCCTGTTTGGATAGTGCGGCACGGAGTAGCCCCAGCCCTGGATGTACCGCGGGAACCACGCACCCCAGTGGGTGTCGTTCAGGAGGGCGATGACCTCGTCGACGTTGTTCCG
>CAZEDI010000045.1:0-14889 GCA_964510865.1 uncultured Halobacteriales archaeon | reverse complement strand
TTCTCGGCACCAGGGCTGAGCGGAGTCATCCCACCGTACCAGAACCGGTAGCCTTGGACGCCTTCAGACATCGTCGCGTAGGTACACGGGGTCCCTTCACGACGGACGTCCATGGCCGCTGGTTGCCAGAGATCACCGATGACCGCTTCCTCGGCGGCCATCGTAGTCACGGATTCACCGTATCCTTCCCAGGTCGTTCGGAACTGGCCGGATTCCTTCTGCTCGACGAGGAAGTCGATCGCCGTGTCGAGTTGGTCCGTCGTTGGATTGTTCAAGTCGCCGATGTCGGCATCCATCATGTCGTTGTCGAGCAGGTGCATCATCGCCTGCGGAATCGTGATCGCCGCAGTCTCCCCGATGATCGCCTCTCCCGAGTACTGCTCGTCGAAAAGCGCACTCCAGAGTGACACGTCGTCGACGAACTTGGGATTGTATCCCATCGCGTCGAAGTTGTAGTTGTACGGCGGGAAGCGGAGCGTCGTCCGATCTTCGTCTTCCCACAGCGTGTCGAGGATCGTATCTGTCTGTGCGCCCAGATGTGAGAGCCTCGAGGCCGGATCGGTGAACAGTTCAGACACGGTATCCTCGTCCCAGTTGTCGAGGTCAGCGGTGTCGAGCGGATGGTGTGCACCCTGCTCGATGAACGCCCCGATACCTGACGTGTCGATAGAAAGCACGTCCAGCGATTCGCGCTCTCCTCCGAGGACCCTCTGCTGAGCGGTCGGTATAGTGACGCGGGTCGCGTTGGTCTCGACGCCGGTCATCTCCTGATACTTATCGACTTGCCCTTCCTGGATGGCCCAGGCTGGACCGATCCATTGGAGTGGTCGCTCGCCGTCTCCACCGTTTCCGCCACCGCCGTCTCCACCGTCGCCGCCACCGCCGTCTCCACCGTCGCCGCCACCGCCGTCTCCACCGTCTCCGCCGTTCCCACCACAGCCCGCAAGCGCCCCGGTTGTTGCTAGAGCCCCCCCATACTTGACGAAATTACGTCGATTGATGCCCTCACTCATGGACACGGATTTGGATACAGCCTGTACATATAAAAATTGCGCATAGGAGACAATACCTAGTTCGGAGCAATATTGCCCGGACGTCGCTAAGAGATTCACGCCATCTACCTTAAGCAAATTTCGATTTGTGGCACTCCAGAAGAAGAATAAGTAATGAATCGGGAATGTTGGAGATATATCTAGCACACTAATACGAAATTCAGCGCAGTGAGAATTCAACTGGTCGGCGTTAACGTGGTTCGATGTGACGAAAGTAAAACACCGTGAATTCCCGGTCAACGGCCGACCCCCGTCGAAAATGACCGTCACGGAAGAGGCGCAGCCGTAATCGAAGGAGGACTCCGTATGTTCATCGTTCGTTCACCTGATCTGCCGACTGATCCGATGCCCTGTACCGACACCTATTTTTCCTCAGCGAGTAACCCGACTCGACATGACACGCCAACGATTAGCAGACCGCGTGGCGCTCGTCACTGGTGCGAGTTCAGGGATCGGAAACGCTATCGCGACTCGGTTCGGTCGTGAAGGGGCTGACGTGGTGGTTGCGGACGTGCGTAAGGATCCAAAGCTCGACGACGAACCATCAGTATTCGACCGGTTGGTCGACGCTGATGCAGACCACATATTCGTCGATACAGACGTGAGCGACCCGAATCAAATGGAGAAAGCCGTCCAGGCTGCCGTCGATCGATTCGGCGGCCTCGACGTCCTCGTTAACAACGCGGGAATCTACTATCAAGCGAAAGTTCACGACACCTCGATCGAGGAGTGGGAGGAGACGATGGCCGTCAACGTCCGCGGGGTGTTCCTGGGAAGCCGCGAGGCTATACCCGAACTAAAGAAGAGCCAGAACGGCAAGATCATCAATCTTTCCTCAATATACGGGCTCGTCGGGGGCGGTGACAGCGCCGCGTACTGTGCGTCCAAGGGAGCCGTATCGAACCTTACCCGGCAGATGGCTCTCGACTACGCGGAGGACGAAATAAACGTAAATGCCCTCGCCCCGGGTATCATCAAAACCGCCCAGAACGTCGAGTGGCGTGAGAACGACCCGGGACTCATGGAAGAATGGCATCGATCGACACCCTGGCCACGTTTCGGGGAGCCGGACGACGTCGCGGACGCCGCGCTTTTCCTCGCTAGCGACGAGAGTGACTTCGTGACGGGCCACGTCCTGAGTGTCGACGGCGGATGGACTGCCCGATGACCGACCGTCTCGAATTCGTTATTGACGGCACCCCTTATGGCGCAACACTCCTCGCCGACGAGGCACCACGGACGGTCGAAGCACTCCTCGGCATCCTACCACTCGATTCCGAACTCCAACACGTACGGTGGAGCGGCTATGCGGTCTGGATAAATATCGACGACGTGGCTTTGCCGAACCTCCCCCGAGAAAACCACACCGTCTATCCATCACGGGGTGACGTTCTCCTGTACCCAGGCTATCGAAACGAACAGGAGATCCTGTTGTCATGTGGACCGACCTGTTTCAGGAGTCCTGCCGGTGAACTCGCCGGGAATCACGTGGCGATACTCGATGCCTCCCGTGAGCAGTTGGCTGCAATCGAAGCGAAAACGATAGAGGAAGGTACCCAAGGCGTGTCGCTCAGGACCGCCTGATCAAAACGGACCGGTCACTCCACCTACGCGCGCCGACTAGATCTCTCCTATCAGAAGCCGTCGAGACGATCCAACGAACTCCACGCTATTCGCCCAGGAGATCCTTTTCTAGATCGACGTTGGGTACGACGCTGATCTCCTCCAATAGCGTCGCGCGTTCAGCGTCCCAGCCGACGACCACCTCGTCTTCCGTCGGCTCGAGGAGGGTGGACGATTTGAACTGTAACTCCATCGTTTTCCCACCTTCCCCTTCAGCCCTCAGGACGATTTGAGTCCCCGACCCGGGTTGTTGAATGACGTCAACTACGTCACATGTGAGACGATTGTCCATTGAATCCGAAAGTTCCATGTGCTGCGGTCTGACGGAGAACGGGATCCAATCACCCACGACGCTATCGGGCGGGGAGCGGAGATTCGACGTACTGGCTTGGAACGCGCCGAACGGGGTCTCGATGGTTGCGATGGTCTCGTCGTTGGATAGATCGACCACGTCCCCCGTGAAGACGTTCGAATCGCCGACGAACGTCGAGACGAAAGCGGTCGCTGGGGCGTTGTAGACGTTCTCGACCGAATCGGATTGCTCGATTCTCCCGCCGTTCATTACGACGATCTGATCCGCTAGTCTCATCGCTTGGGTTTGATCGTGCGTGACGTATACGAACGTCGTGTCGAACTCGCGGTGGATACGCAGGAGTTCCCGTTCCATCCTCTTCTGGAGTTTGTAGTCCATGTCTCCGAGCGGTTCGTCCAGCAGGAGGAGTTTCGGTTCGAGCACGAGACTTCTCGCCACTGCGACGAGCTGTTTCTGACCAGCGGACAGCTCCTCGGGCTTCCTATCCTGGAGGTCCTCGATCCGCATCAATTCCAGGACTCGATCGACCCGTTCCTGCCGCTCACTCCCTGAGACCTCCATTCGGTCGAGACCGTAGGTGATGTTCTCGATAGCTGTTAAGTGGGGGAAGAGTTGGAAGTCTTGAAACACCAGTCCGATATCGCGTTCGTACGTCGGTTTCCCAGTGATGTCTTCCCCGTCGAGTACGATCTTGCCCTCGGTGATGGGGAATTTTCCGACAATCGAGTGGAGGGTCGTCGATTTTCCGCAACCCGACGGGCCGATCAGGACGCAGAAGTCGCCCTCGGCGATGGAAAAATCCACGTCATCGACCGCCAGGGTTCCGTCAGGATAGATCTTCGTCAATCCCACGATTTCGAGCATGTCGCTACCGCCGCCGGACGCCTTCCCCGCGGTCGCTACGTCGCCCTCGTCCGCTGCCGTCGGTTCGATGTCCGACATGTTCACACCTCCAGTAGTCCGTCGAGTGTCATCGTCCCGGGCACGCTCAACTTGTCGTGGAATACTCCGTCTTCGATGTCCCAGCCGAGATCTATTTCGTCCGTTCCGACGTCTATGGACGGCTCTCCCGGTTCGACGACGTACATCTCCGAATCGTATCCGTCGAACGAGAAGCTGTACTCGGTCGTCTCTCCGGTGTACGTCCTGCCGGAAAGCGTCGCGGACACAACGTTCTCGCTCCCGCGTGCGTCGTCCCCGATCGAGATGCGTTCGGGCCTGATCAGCAGGATCCCGTTAGTGGACGATCCTGAGCCAGATCCTCTGGTAGCCTCGATAGATCCCAGAGCCGTCTTCACCTCGACGTGACCGTTCGTCTCCCCGACGACGTCGCCAACAAGAGCGTTGCTATCCCCGATGAACCGCCCAACGAACGCCGTTTCTGGATTGTGGTACACGTCCTTGGGAGTTCCTATCTGCTCGATGACGCCCTCGTTCATGACGACCAGCTTGTCCGCGAGCTTGAGCGCCTGATCCTGGTTGTGAGTAACGTAGAGGAACGTACTGCCGAGTGAGTGGTGAATTTGTCGCATCTCGAGTTCCATCCTCTTCTGAAGCTTGTAGTCCAGGTCCGCGAGCGGGTCGTCGAGTAACATTATCTCGCACTCTCGGACTAACTGGCGACCGAGTTCGACTCGTTGTTGCTGGCCACCGCTTAGCTCCTTTGGCACACTGTCCACTGTATCTTCAATTGCGAGGAGCACGAGTGTCTCATCGATTCGCCGTTGAATCTCCTCTCCCGAGAGCGAATCGTCCCGTTGTTCGAGTCCGAAGGCGATGTTTTCGCCTACGGTCATATGGGGAAACAACGTTTCTTCGAATTCCTGGAAGACGTACCCGATGTCGCGCTCCTGTACCGAGAGTCGATCCGCGTCCTCGCCGTTCAGCTTGATAACGCCGGAGTCGACGTCGTGGAGTCCAGCGATACACTTGAGGAGCGTGCTCTTTCCGCATCCGCTCGGACCGACGATCACGCAGAACTCCCCCTCTTCGACGACGAGATTGACGTCTTCGAGCACCGTCTCGTCACGGAAGGATTTGTACAGAGACTCGATTACTATCGCACGTGACCCCATCGCATTGGGTTCCGCAACAGATCCATTTAACCCTTTGGGGCTGCTCGTTTCGCCCCCACAGGCGAGATTCCGTACTGAAACATATATGATGTTTTCTTATCATCATCGATTCGAGCCGGAGCGAGTGGCGACATTACAGAAGAACTCGGCTATCACTCGATTTTCCAGGTTGCTTAGAACACCGCTGAAAACGGTCGAACGATTAACAATGAACTCCTGCGCAATGGTGGTCCGGCGTACTCACAGGTCATTACCATAGAGCCTCGGCGCTGGGTCCAGTGTATTTATGTGGACCTAGTGTGGGAGTTCACACGATAATGGCCGTCGAACGAAAAGCCAGCCATCCTGAGTCGAAAACTGACTCTATCGGAGTGAGGATTCTTCAATCCGTAAACGTCGAACGATTCTTGATAGCATACTTCGTCGCTGGGGCCATCTACATTTACCTCCCCATACTCAGTGTACTCGTTTTTTCATTCAATCTGGGAGGTATCACACCGCCGTTTACGGGGTTCACCACCCAATGGTATTCGGATCTGTTTGCCAGTGGCGGGATGATAGCCGCGATCCGGCGGTCGCTGCAACTGGCCGTTGTCGTGACCGTGATCACTACAGTGATGGCAACGACCACCGCGCTCGCCTACCGGTACGACTTCTGGGGTCAACGTCAATTGCTGTATCTGATCATTCTCGGGATCATTACCCCTGGTATCACGTACAGCGTTGGCGCCGTACTGTTCCTGAGCGAAACGCTGGGATTCGCTCGAAACCTCTGGCTCGCAGTTCCCGTACACGTGGTCTGGACACTTCCCTTTGCCTTCATTGTGTTACTGGCGGGATTCCCCCCTAATCTAAGCCAGAACGAGCAGGCTGCACGGGTCATGGGTGCCTCAAACATAACGACATTCAGAAAAATAATACTCCCCCAGATCGCGCCTACAGTGCTCGGTGCAGCGGTGTTCGCGTTCACCCTCTCATACAACGAGGCCGAACGAGGCCTGCTTCTCGTCGGTCAAGAGACTACCATGCCTCTCGAAGTTTTCGCTATCGCCTCATCGCAACGTGCGACGCCCGACCTTTTCGCCCTCGGTGGTGTGACGACCGTACTTTCTACCGGGCTACTCGTCTTCGCCGGATACCTCGTCATCTTAAACGTGAGACGAACGTCCTAGTTACGACCGAGGACGAGTTGACCTCGTTCTTCCAAGAACCAACAAAGCCGACCACCCTCGAAGAATTGTCGACGAGGTATACGTCAGTAAATGATGGAAGATCAAGAATTTTATCAGTGTTCCTATCGTAGGACTTCGATGTGGCGTCAACCTGACCGTAGTCATACGAGTCCTGGGACATGCCGTCGAGGCATTGGGAGGGCGTCTTCGGTGCGGAAGTGGGCCCGCCACTACCGCACGATCTCCATGACGTATACGACAATCGGACCACGTAGTTCCTTCTAGGCCACACGATCGGAAGTTCCCCCCAGATCAGCGGGGAAGTGTAGGATCGGGGCTACGACATTCAGCATCGTTGTGGAGCAGGACGTCACCCTCCTCGAACGTTTCACCACGATCTTCGAGGTTTGCAACGACTACCTGGACGTACGCCGGGATCGGGCCAAATCGGCGGGGAGTGCTGTCCGTCTTGCAGAGTTGGCAAGCCTGCTCGTCAAGGAGCGCGCGTCCGAAGCCCTCGGATTCCCTGATAATGCTCGAATTGCGTTCCGAGCCATCTCTTAAATCGTACACTTAGAAGGTCAGCTGAGAATGTTCCGCGTTCCTCAGAGCCCCCCTTGTTCTCGTAAGGCTCACCATCACTAAACAGCCCGGTATGCCCGGACGCTCCCGAAGTGCCGCACTAACCTTTTTCTCCTCGTTCGTCGATTTTCCATCCATGTATCAGTTGGACGGGAAAACGGCACTCGTGACGGGAGCGAGTAGAGGGATCGGACGAGGGATCGCAGAAGGATTAGCGGAGGTCGGAGCGGCCGTCGCAGTCAATCACCCGCCGGGGGACAGCGAAGAGGAAGCCGCTCGATCGGTCGTTGCGGACATTGAGGAGTCCGGTGGCGATGCCGTCGCATTAGAAGGGGACGTGAGCGACGAGGTAAGCGTGCGCTCAATGGTCGAAACGTTCGAGGCCGAGTTCGATTCGGCGGACATTCTCGTGAACAACGCCGGGATTCTCAGACAGTCACGGCTTGCCGAGATGGCGGTCGAGGAGTGGGACGCGGTCATGGCGGTCGACCTCCGGGGAGTATTCCTCGTCACCCGCTTCGTTCTTCCGGGGATGCTCGAGTCGGGGTCCGGGAAGATCGTCAACGTAGCCTCCCAACTAGGGTTCAAGGGCGGTGTTGAACTCGTACACTATTCCGCGGCGAAGGCGGGCGTCATCGGAATGACTCGAGCACTCGCCCGCGAGGTAGCTCCGACCGTCAACGTGAACGCCATCGCGCCGGGGCCCGTCCAAACCGATCTGCTCGACGGTATTTCCGAGGAGTGGCGGAGATCCAAGGAGGCAGAGCTTCCCGCCGGTCGCCTCGGAACTGTCGAGGACATCGTCCCGACTGCGGTCTTCCTCGCGAGCGAGAAGAGCGATTACTACGTCGGCCAAACGTTGAGCCCAGACGGTGGGGACGCGATGCACTGACCTACGTCGGCACCGTTGAAACGTCTTCCCGGAGATACGCGGACTGACGCTGGAGGGCCGGATCGGACAGAAGGAGACTCATCGTCGCCAAACTACAACCGTTCCCGGTAAAGACCTCTCGGGGGTACCGGTTATACAAACACATTGTGGTCGACGGCGAAGGTTTGCAGCCATGTCTCGGCGGTTTCTGGGTTGACCTGACTGGAGCAGTTGAAAAGTATCTCGTTCGTCGAATTACTTCTTGAAAGACACGTTCGACGGTGTTCCGTTTTCCTTGCGTGACGTATCGAAATCGGAGCCCGAGTCGGTGGATGTCGACGTGGAGCCAGAGCGCTCGGCCGACTCGAAATAGACCGAGACACGGTGACCGTCGGCTAGGACGCGAAGGACCCCATCCTGCTCGAGCGGATCAGCGTCGTCGAGGACATCGACCTCGAGACCGACATCCTCGACGAATAGCGATCGACCCCCCGATCGTTCGGCATGGTTGGAGGCGTATCGCGGTCCCTGCTTGGGTCACGACAAACACTTAGTAGCGTGGCCGACGCGGAACGGGCATGGTTCTCAACACGGACCGTGATCGCTTGATCGACACGATGAAGGAACAAGCGAAGATCGGCGGGACCGACGGTGGCGGCCTCCATCGTCTCACGCTCTCCGACGAGGATCGGCGAATTCGGGACTGGTTCATGGAGCAGATGAAGGCGGAGAACCTGGAGACGCGGGTGGACGAGTTCGGCAACATGTTCGGCTACCGCGAGGGAGCCGATCCCGACGCGGGGACCGTGCTCGTCGGTTCCCACCTGGACTCCCAACCGTTCGGCGGCATCTACGACGGTGCGTTGGGCGTTCTCGCCGCACTGGAGTTCATTCGCTCGCTCAACGACCAGGACATCGAGACGACCCACCCGGTGGAGATCGTCAACTGGACGAACGAAGAGGGGTCCCGCTTCCAGCCGGCGATGCAAGGGTCGGGTGTCTGGGCCGGGGCCCTCGACCTAGAGGGACAGTACGCCTCGACCGACGAGCACGGGAACGTCCTCGAGGACGAGCTCGAACGGATCGGCTACAAGGGCGACGTGGCCGCGGAACCACAACGCGAGTACGAGGCCGGTCTGGAACTACACGTCGAACAGGGGCCCTACCTCGAGGAGAACGGGAAGGACGTCGGCGTCGTCACCGGCGTCGTCGGTTTCACGTGGGGGGCGATCACGTTCCACGGCGAAGCGGACCACTCCGGTCCGACGCCGATGCACTACCGGAAGGACGCCCTCGTCGCCGCCGCCGACGTCATCACGCAGATCCGGCGCATCCCCTCGTCGCTCGGCGAGCGGACCGTGGGGACTACTGGCTACATCGACAACCAACCGAACTCCATCAACATCATCCCCGAGGAGGTGACGTTCACCTGGGGGTTCCGCGATCCGAGCGAGGACGTCATCGAGCGAGCGCGGGAGCGGGTGCTGGCCGAGGCCGAGTCGGCCGCCCGGCGGGAGGGCATCGAGTGGGAGTTCGAGGACCGCCACTGGTCCGAGCCGGTCCACTTCGCCGATCAGTGTGTGAACGCCGTCCAGGCCGCGGCGGACGAACTGGGGTATGACGGCATGCGGATCTTCAGCGGCGCCGGACACGACGCGGTCCACATGACCGATCACATGGACGTCGGGATGGTGTTTGCGGTCTCCGAGGACGGGAAGAGTCACACCGAGGAGGAGTACACCAGCTGGGACGACTGCTACAAGGCGGTCGATACGTACGCAAACGCGGCCTACCGCCTCGCGACCGAGGGAGCGGATCGATAAGCCACTATGGACGCCACCTTCGACCGGGAGTTCACCCGGGCCGGCGTATGGAACTGGGAGAAGCCGAGCGTCGAGGACGAGATCCGCTACGCCCAGTACGCGGAGGAAGCGGGGCTTGACTCGGTCTGGCAGGGCGAGTCCCGGCTCGTCCGTGACGCGATGACGATCCTCGGCGCGTACACGCGCGCGACGGATCAGATCGACCTCGCCACCGGCGTCACGAACTGCTATACGCGGAACGTGGCACTGATGGCCCAGACGTTCTCCACGCTGCACGAGCTATCGGACGGCCGGACGAAGCTGGGCATCGGCGCCTGGTGGGACCCGCTGGCGAGGAAGGTCGGGATCGACCGAACGAACCCGCTGCGGCGGATGTGGGAGTACTGCCACGTCACCAGGCGACTGCTCGACCTAGAGAACGTGACGTACGAGGGTGAAACGCTCCACGTCGAGGACATCGAGCTCGATCTCGTCCGCTCGGACGCCGAGCCCCGGGACGTCCCCATCTACGTCGGGGCGACCGGGCCGATCATGCACGAGCTCACCGGCGAACTCGTCGGGAAGGGGATCGCGAACGGCGTGTTCATGAACTACCTCATTCCGCCCGAACACAACCTGATCGGGCTCGAACGGCTCGAGGAGGGCGTCGAGGAGCGCGGAGGGTCGATGGCGGACGTCGATCGGCCGCAGCTGATCGCCGTCGCCATGGACGCGGACGCCGAAGCCGCGATCGACGCAGCTCGCGGGCTCGCCACCCAGTACATCGGCCAGCAACCCCACATCGCAGAGGCGTGCGGGATCGACCCCGAGGTGGCAGACGATATCGAGGAGGAGCTCGGCGGCTGGCCGGCATCCGCGGAGGACATCGCCCGGGCCTCCGCGCTCGTCTCTGACGAGGTGGTAACGAACATCGTCGCCGCCGGGACCGAGGACGAGGTGATCGAGCGGATCCGCGATTACTGCGGGGCGGGGTGTACCGAACCGGTCGTCTATCCGTTGACCGACAACGTGGAGGACGTCATCGACGTGGTCGCCGCGGCTAAAACCGAGGGCTAGTCGTCCATCACCTGGGAGAGTTTAGTCCCGGCACTCGCCAGGTACTCGACGACCTCCTCGACCGGTCGAACGTCGCCGTACTTGGCGTTGATGTCGAAGAGGTTCGCCTCGTGAGGTTCGAGTGCTCTATCGCCGACTGCTTCCTCCGGGACGATCGTCCGGAAGCCGTGGGAGCAGGCGTCGACGGCCGAGGCCCGGATGCATCCGCTCGTCGTACAGCCGGTCACGATCACGGTGTCGACCCTCCAGTAGGCGAGCATGGAGTCGAGTTCCGTCTCGTGGAACGCGCTGGCCTGGCGCTTGTCAAGGACGTGATCGTCGTCGATAACGTGGAGTCGATCGTCGATGTCGACCCACTCGCTGCCAGCCTGGAGCGTCTCGAGGCTCGGGATCTTCTCCCCCCAGACCCCGAAGTCCCTGACGTCGTCGTGCTTGGCGACGATACGAGTGAACACGACCGGCAAGTCGCCCTCGTGGGCCGCGTCGACCAGCTGGTTGGTCCGCTCGACGACCTCCGTCAGGTCCCCGCCGAGCGGGTTCGCCGGATCGGTGAATCCCGTCTGAAGGTCCACGACGAGCAACATCGGAGACTCGCCGTAGCCGATCTGGTTGTCCATCGCAGCCCGCTCGTAGATCGCCCCCTTGTCTTCCGCCATGGGTTATCGTATCCCACGCTACTTCTTAACGCTTTACGGGAGGATAGCGCGATCACCCGGTCTTAATGAAGGAGTTGGCAAGTCCGATTCGAGGAAATCCGATCGTCGAACCGGACTCAGATGTGATCAGCCTTGTTCGTGGCGCATCTCGATGGCACCACTTTCGAGGACCTCGGCGATCCAATCAGGTGCGACGACCACGGTGCTATCGAACTCGTCGATGATCGCCGGGCCTTCGATAACATTTCCAGCGAGTAGACCCTCTCTGTCGTATCGAGGCGCCGTCAATCGAACCGGTCGAAGAGAAGTCCCGAAGTAGACCTCCGATGTGCGCGTCTGCGCGTGGGTCGGATCCTTATCACCGTGTTCGATCGAGATAGACCCGTATTCCGCAGCGTCTGCAGTCGCCGCGACACGGAGGTTCAGAACCTCGATCGGGTCGTCCTCGAAGTAATGGCCGTATTCAGCTTCGTGTTTCTCCTCGAAGCGTTTGCGCAATCGGTTTCGCCAATCGCCATCGGTTCCATCGAACTCGATATTTAGCTCGTACCCCTGTCCCTCATACAGGCAGTCGACGGTCGTCCGAAACGTCCCATCGGATTCGACGTCGATACCGTCCCCCCGCAGCTGTTGGGCTCCACGGTCGGTTAGTTGCCGGAATCGTTCATCGATCATCGATTCGTCGACATCGCTGAGGCGCTGGCTCACGGTCACCTGGTTGTCGTATTTGAGGTCGCCGGTAAGGAGACCTCTAGCGGAGGCGATGCCCGGTGCCGGCGGGACTAAAACGGTCGAGATTTCCAGGTCTGCAGCGAGATCTGCAGCGTGCATCGGACCGGCGCCACCGAAGGCCACGAGGGTATACTGGCGAGGGTCGTAACCACGCTGCATCGTTTGCTCTCGAATCGCTTGATACATGTTGCTGTTCGCCACGTCGAGAACAGCGAGGGCCGACTTCTCGACCGAATCAAATCGATCCTGCTCGACCGCATCGTGAAGCTGCCGTCCAATCGCACGATGGGAGAGTTCCGGATCGATATCGAAATCCCCGCCGAGGAATCCGTCTGGATCGATCCGACCCAATACGATTTGTGCGTCGGTAATGGTCGGTTGTTCGTTCCCGCGACCGTAACAGGCTGGTCCAGGATCCGCGCCAGCAGATTTGGGGCCAACGTTGAACCCCATGGCTTGATCGAACCATGCAATCGACCCGCCCCCACTGCCGATCGTTTCTATGTCGAGCATCGGCGTGATCGTGGGGTAGTTGCCGATCTCGCTGTCCCGGGGGTCCCGTTCGAGCATCCGGCCGGGTAGGACCGAGATATCGGCACTAGTCCCACCCATATCGAATGTGATGAGTTTCTCCTCGCCCACATTGTTCCCAGCGAACTTTCCCGAGAGGACCCCTCCGGCAGGCCCGGAGAGGAGTGTCGTAACCGGACGCTCGCTCGTTTGAACGACGCTCGCCATCCCACCGTTGGACTGCATAATCAGGACGTTCGCGTCGGAAAACCCGAGCCCCCGGAGGCTCGACTCGAGCCGTTCGAGGTAACTCACCATGATCGGCGCTAGGCGGGCGTTGATCGCGGTCGTCGAGAAGCGCTCGTATTCCCGGAATTGAGCAACGACCTCGTTTGATGTTGATACGAACACGTCCGGATACTCTTCGGTGATGAGCTCCTTCGTTCTGTCTTCGTGAGTGGTATCGAGATAGGAATGAAGGTAACAGACTGCGATCGATTCGATACCGTCGTCGACGAGTTCCCGGGTAGCCTGGAGGACCTGTTCCTCGTCCAGCGGCTCAACGATGTCGCCCGGCGGATAGACTCGTTCCGAGATCTCCTTCCTGTGTCGTCGCTTCACGATCGGGTACTTCTGGTGGGGAAGGAAGTGTTGCAACGAGAACGTGTGGAGTTTCCGGTGCCGACCGATGTGAACAGCGTCCCGGAATCCCTCAGTGCAGAGCATACCGGTCTCAGCCCCCTCGTGCTCGATGACCGCGTTTGTCCCCACCGTGGTGCCGTGGAGAATCGTATCGACCGTCGACGGATCGTAGCCGCTCAGTTCACAGATCTGATCGATCCCGTTGGCTGTCGATTCGGCGGGGTCCGCCGTCGTCGGGAGTTTGTGAGTGTGCTCTTCGCCGTCGGTTGTAAGGATGATGTCAGTATTGGTCCCCCCGACGTCCGCTCCGATGAGAACCGTATCAGATGTCATGTGACGACCTCAGTCGCTCCTGATCTCTTCAGTCGCTTGTTCGTCGACCCCGTCCTCTGTAATGACGACGCCGTATGCATCTCGAGCGACCTCTTCGCTTACGAGGCCGTCGAGGTAATCCTCGTAAACCTGCGCAGTCGGTCGATCTCTGGGGTCGCCATAGCCACCTCCGTTGATGGTCTGGATCGAGAACCTATCACCAGTCTCGAACTTGTACCCGGACACTTTCGACGGAAGGTCGATGACTTCACCGTCTTCCTTGATGTGGCGAAGCGAGCCAGGAGGCCCACCTTGCCCGCCGCGGAATCCCCACGATCCGTATTTGTTCCCGTCACCCTCGCAGGTAATCGTCGTCGGGGTAAGGAAGGTCATTTCACGTTCGATTCCGTGACCACCGCGATGGCGGCCGGCCCCATGTCCCTCCTCCCGGAGCCGATAGTGTTCGATCCGCATCGGATGGGAGAGCTCGATATCCTCGACGGGGCGGTTCTTCGTGTTGTGGACGAGGGCGTCGACGGCGTCCAATCCGTCTTCCTCCGACCGACCGCCATAGGCACTTTCGTTGACCTCGATGTACACCCAATATTCATCGTCCTCGTCGGTCCCCGCGTAGCTGATGAAATAACAATGGGGCCCGGATCCCGCGGTGACCTTCTCGGGGATCACCTCGCTGAGCGACTTCATGAGCAGGTCGGCCATGAAGTCGACTTGATTGATCCGTGCGAACGCCGACGCAGGGGGATTCGGATTGAACATACAACCTTCTCTCGCCCGGACGTGGATCGGTCTGAACGTTCCCGAATTCTGCGGGATATACTCGTCGTGGGTGTAGGTGTCCATCAACATCGATCGGACGATGAAGTATATCGCCACCTCAGTGGAGCCGCGGAACGGAATGTTGTAGCCCGTCGGTACCTGATCATTCGAGTCGCTCAGATCGACGTGCATATCGCTCCCGGAAACCGTGACCCGGACATCAACCTTCAGTCGCGTGTCGCGGTTGCGGCCATCGTCATCCAGGTATCCAACTTCGTGGTACTCACCGTCGGGAATTTGCTCGATTTCGCTGCGCATCAAGGCCTCCGCATACGCCATCAAATCATCCGAGGCCGCTTGGACCCGCTCGAGACCATGTTCTTCGACGAGGTCGAGGAACCGATCCTTCCCGGTGTGACACGATGAAATCTGTGCCTGCAGGTCACCTAACACTATGCGTGGCGTCCGAACGTTCGTTTCGAGGAGGCTCCAGAGTTCTTCGATGCGTTCACCCTGATCGATAATCTTGGTCCCCTTGAAAAGAGTTCCTTCGGCGAACATGTCCTCGAGGTCGACCGCTAACCCCGGGGTCGCCGCCCCAATGTCGATATGATGGGCGTTCGTCGCGGTCCACGCGATTTGCTCGCCTTCGAAAAAGACCGGAACCATCACGGCGATATCAGGAGAGTGCGT
>CAZEDI010000044.1:0-18780 GCA_964510865.1 uncultured Halobacteriales archaeon | reverse complement strand
GTACCATTGACGGGCAGTATAGCGACATGATTGACGTCCTCCCACCCTGACGAGCGAGGCTTTCGTGTGCTATACGTCACCACGATGTCGGTGCCGACAGAGTCCTGGATGTGCTATCGACCCGGTGATACTCCACGGGACGCGGGCTTGTGATCGAGAGGGTCGCTACCCGTCGTCAGTACCTCGACACCGAGGAACTCGTCGTGAGCAACGAACAGTCGTTCCGACAGCCACGTCCCCCTGGTCGGGGAGCGAATTCGCGCCGTTTCAGCGCTCTGGGTGTGTGTGTCCATCGAATCCACCTCTCACCAGGGGGGACGCAATATGACGGCGGGCACATGGCGGGACTTCGTACCAGCCAGAATCGATAGCTCGTTCGAGTTCACGTTCCTCCCTGGTCTCGCGGTGGGTTCCACAATCACGACAGCGGTATCCCTGTCCTGCGCCTGCACTTTCCATCGTTCGCCCGCAGTCGGGGCATGTGGGAGTGACACGTCGGGTTTGGACGAGCGACCGGACGGCGACCTTCTCGAGTTTGATCGTCCCGGCTGAGTATTCGCCGCAAGCGGTGATCCGGTCCCCGGCACGAAGGGCCCGAATCCGGTCGCGAAATCGCTTGGTGGGTTCGAACGCTGCACAGCTCACAGTATCGCCGTCGGTCCCAAGCGTGAAGAAAACGTGTCCGCCCTCCTGCGTTTCAGGCTCGTCGACCACCGTGCCAGTGACCCGGTAACACCGGCCCGAGATGAGTTCACCGATCGTGCCCTCTCGGAGGTGGGCGTCGGTACCCTGGTTCGTCACGAACGTGCGCTCGCGGTCGATGGGTTCGGAATCGATCGTAGCTGCCACGGCACGGACTGCGTCGGGATCATCCCCACGGATTCCATACAGGACCGGACCCGGGGTGTGAGGGACGCAGACTGCGTCGTCCTCCACCGTGTCGACAGTATCCCAGACCGTCGGATATCCGGCCTCGGCTGCTGTGAACACCGACTCGCTATCGACGTCTCGATCCGTCCCCCATCGCTCAGGTGAGCGATACGTGATATGTTCGTACGTGAAATCGTCGAGGTGGTTCACGAGAACTGGCCAGGAGCCCACTGCGGCCAGCGCACCGATGCGACCCCGCCCGCGTTTCCAGCCCGCGGCTCGGTAGTCGTGGGCGTCGATCAGCGCCAGTGCATCGTCGAGTTCGTGGCGCTGGCGCATCGCATCCCGGGCAAACGTGACGACCTCGGCCGGAATCTCGTCGGGATCGCCGGCAGCGATAACGACTCCCGGATGGGTGTCGGGATCGCCCGTCTCTGCAGCGGTGAGCTCCTCGCACGCCAGGTCGAATGCAGTATCGGGGTCGAGGTCGGTGTGGATCGCCAGGGCGGCGTTCCCACGCGTCTTGTGTTCGATCGACGGATGGAGGCGGATAAGGAGCACGCGCTCGACGGACGCGACCGTCTCGAACTGGTCTGCGAGCCGGGCGGCGAGATAAGTCGTGCACATGCCCCGCTCGCGGGAATCGGTGTCGTCGAGCCCCACGACAGTCATGTGAGAGTGAAGCGGACGGGCGGGTTAAGCCGTTTCGACGGGGTCGTGTCGGCGGTACGGCTATCCACGGTCGGACCGTCTCTCCATTATGGCCGTCCCCGACGAGGTGCAGCGGCGACTCGAGGACGAACCACTGACGGCGTTCCTGGCGACTGCCGCACATGATCGCCCGCACGTCGCACCTGTGTGGTACCGATACGAGGACGGAGTCGTCGAGATCACGACGATCGGCCGGAAGCTTGCCAATCTTCGGAGGAACCCGCGTGCAGCGCTCGCGATACAGAAAGCCGAACGCGGACTTCCAGAGTGGATGGTCATCCTCTTTGGAACGGCGACGATCATCGAGGACCCTACGGAGACCGAACGAGTGAGTCGACAGATCGATCGGAAATACGGTGTCGAGCCGGGAACATGGCCCAACAATACCCTCGTCCGAATCGAGATCGGGTCGGTGACGTACCGGACATATTGACGTGGCCGGAACAGCCCTCTAGAGAGAGGGGCAGTATCCATGTGCCAAACTACCAAGGCATACAATTCAATGGCTTCACCGTCGTTTCTCACGTATGGACCGCATACTGAACGTCACGACCGGGGTGATACACGAACGAGAAGACCGGGAAACCGGTGGCAAGGCGGCATGTGGTGCCTTGCAAGCGGTCGATACTGAGAACACCCGCGTCGTGGATGGAACGTATACCGAAGAAAACGATCACGTGCAGTGGTGTGGTCGCTGTTTCGATCGTGGTGGCGGATACTGATCACTGAAATCCACAGCCGGAACAAGGGTACCGTGTGTCTGGCATCAGTTCGTTCACCACCACTAGAGAGAGCGGTATACAGCACCTACCGCACTACAATCCGGCCACCGCATTCGCCCTATCGACGGTGAAATCAGGGGAGAGCTCGTCGCTATCGCCACAACACATTTAACCGGTGCGGCACCTACCATTACTCGACAGTCAATGTCCAGGAGCGCGCTGGTTGGCAACGTGATCGCCATGCTGGAGGACGCTGGATTCACCGTGAGCGACCGGTGCGCCGTTCGGCCGAAGAGTTTCGACATCGCCGCCCGCCGGACCCCAGATATGATCCTCCTGAAGATCCTGGGGAACATCGACGCATTCGATCGAAGCACGGGTACTGAAATGCGACGTCTCGGGCATCTCCTGGAGGCAACACCGCTCGTCATTGGACTCCGGACCCGGGATAAGGACATCGAGCCGGGAGTCATGTACCTTCGCCACGGTGTGCCGGTACTTAGCCCCGATACGGCCTACAACCTCTTCGTCGAGGGTGTCAATCCCCTCGTCTATGCCGCGCCGGGTGGGCTCTACGTCAACATCGATGGTGATGTCCTCGAAGACGAGCGCGAGGAGCGCGGGTGGAGTCTCGGTCGACTCGCGAACGAGCTCGGGGTGTCCCGTCGGACGGTTTCGAAGTACGAGGGCGGCATGGACGCGAGCATCGAAGTTGCGACCGCCCTCGAGGAACTCTTCGGTGACGAACTTACCTCGCCGCTAGATGTCCTCGACGGGGCTGAATCGGTACGGGAGTCCGACGAGGAAGCCGAAAAGCCCGAGGACACCGAAACACCCCAGGACGAGAGCGTCAGCGCCCTCACCCGGGTGGGTTTCCTGGTCCATCCCACCGCACGTGCGCCGTTTAAGACCGTGAGTGAAGACGCCGTCGACGAGGGGCCGACACTCATCACGGGGCACTCTGAATTCACTAAAACGGCGGAGAAGCGTGCCCGCATCATGGCATCGATCGGGACGGTCACCAAAACGCGGTCAGTGTACTTCGTTGATGAGTCCAGCCGGGAGACGGTAGACGAAACCGTCATCATCGAAAACGACGAGGTCGAGGGTATCGACCATCACGAAGAACTGGATGAGCTGATCCGCGAACGCCGCAAAACGACCGGGTAACCGGCAGCTCTCCGAACACTCAATCCGCGTTTTCTCTCAGGCAGCGGTGCCGTATGTCTCTTCGAGATAGGCCACGATATCGTCGCTCTCCGCCATACCCTCCACGCCGTGTTCGGGATCGACCAACACGGGAACACTTGTCTGTCCACTGATCGTCTCGACCTCCGTCCGCTCCGCGCGAGACGCGGGTACCATGTGGGACTCGTACGTGAGATCCAGTTCGTCGAGTTTTCGCTTTACCTTCGCACAGTACGGACAACCGTGGAGCTCGTAGAGTTCCAACGTCACGGGTGGAGATACGAAATTGAGCCAAAAAAGCGGGACGGTTGGGGCGATCAGGGCCGCTAGATATTCGTCCGTTCCGCCATGCCACGGAGTTCCTCAAGGAGACGACGGCGCTGATAGACGGCCTCTACCACGCCCCAGACGAGGAGAAGCACGGCTGCGAACGTCACCGCGACAAGCGACCAGGGGGCCATCCAGACAGGCTTTATCCATGGTGCGGCAGCTTCCCACGTGTCCGCGAGGTCGCTTGCTGGACCGCCGATCAGCGGAACGTCGACAACAGTTGCGCGGAGCAATTCGGGAAACGTCAGCCCGCCAGTCTCGGTCCCCGGCGCCAACCCCGCACTCCCGCTGAGTTGGTACGATCCCCGGACGCCGAGGTCGTGCATCGTCGGAGAACGCACGCCATCATTGCCATGTACGACCCGTTCGGCACTGAACGGTGCCCACGGGACGTAGGCCTCCCAGACGATGTCGCCCTGAGGGGTCACCTCGATCACCCGGTGATTCCGCGAGTCGGTGATCAACGTGTTCCCGTTCGGGAGTCGGTTCGCGTCCCGGGGCCAGTTGAGTTGATCAGTCCCGACCGTCCACGTGCGCTCCCAATTGCACTCCCCACCGGTCCGGCCGACGCAGGTATACTCGACCACCCGGTTGTTCTCGGAGTCGGGGACCAAGATCACGGGCCTGCCGTCCTCTGTCTCCAGGTACGATGGATTATGTTGCTCGTGCAGGATATCGTAGTTCTGATCCTGGCCGAGGCGAAGCGTGATCTCCTTCGTCTCCCGATCGACGACGATCACCTGATCGAAATTCCGCGGCGAGATCATGTATTTTCCCGGACCGATCTTGTCCACGTCGTTGACGTGGGTCCAATCCGGTTTCATGCCCCCGTCCATCGATCGCGGGAAGTGGTTCTTGAAGTACCACTCCCAGACGATTTCGTCCTCTGAGCGATCATAGATGAAGAGTCGGTCGTTACTAACGGGGACACCGTCCTCCTGGTCCCACTCACGCATGTTCGCGACCAGGAGTTCGTCCTCGTTGATGAGCTCGACGTCGTGGGTGTCGGCGATGTCAAAGGTCTGTTCCCAGACGCGCTCTTGCGTCTCGGGATCGAGTTCGTACACCAAGGTCTTCCCGGCGCCCTGGTCTTGGTAGGTATTCACGGCAAGGACATTCCCGTTCGGGAGCGGGTCAGCATCGTAGAACCAGTTCGCGTTGATATCCGAGCCCTCATAGAGCCACTCGATCTTCGCGTCCGGCCCTGCGGAGACGAGACGGGCGGGTTTCTTCCGATCCTGTTGACCTTGGAAGTGAAACCCTTGGACGGCGACGATGGTCGATCCGTTCGCGGATGACGTCACGGTCCCAGGCTGGAGTTCCGGCGGCGTATACGCGACAGTCGCTGCTGTTGCGCCGAGAAGAGACACGACGATTACGAGAGTTACGAGACCACGGAGAATCCACGGACGAGAGCGGGGGACCGCCATGTAGCATGGAGAAGTGCCCAAGTGGTTGAGTATCTTCCGAAAGCGAAAACGACTGACTCACCGACGAGACGAGGGGATCGTCCGATCGATCAGACGGGGATGACCCCGCCGGAATAGACGAAGAAGTATGCGACGAAGGCGATAGCCATGATCCACTGGCCGGCAGAGACCTCATCATTCTCTCCGACCGCTGCCTTGACGAGTGGGAAGGTTACGATGCCCGCTGCGATCCCCCAGGAAATACTGAAGAGGAACGGCATCGCGAGGATTGTCAACGCAGCCGGTGCCGCATGGGTGATGTCGTCCCAGACGATGTCGGTGATGTTCTGGAACATGATGATCGCGACGACGACCAGTGCAATATGGGACGCATACAGCGGGATGGCTACGGCAAGCGGGACGATCGCCAGCGCGAGCAGGAAGAGAATACCGACGACCAGTGCGGTCATCCCCGTTCGACCACCTTCTTCGATACCTGTCGAGGACTCGATGTAGGTTGTGACAGTCGACGTGCCGAGCATACCACCGATCGTCGTACCGATGGAGTCGGCGAGGAGTGGCTTCTCTATCTCGGGGAGGTTGCCGTCCTCATCGAGGAATCCGGCGATCTGCGACACGCCGGTCAGGGTGCCAGCGGTGTCGAAGAAGTCGACGAAGAAGAACGTGAAGACGATGAGTGCAAACGCGAATGCGTCCACGTTCCCGAATCCTGCGATGAAGGCGCCCATCAGCGGCGTGATATCATATCCAGCTGCCGAGTACGTGACCTCCGTCTCCGGGACGATGGACACGTCGGCGAAGTGATATCCTGGCGGGGCCGCGTCGAGCGGGAGTGCACTGATGCCTGCGCCGTAGGCCGCGTACCCGATGATTGTTGTAATGATGATGCCGAAGATGATGGATCCTCGAACCCCACGGGCATACAGCATCAGCGTGATGAAGAGGCCGATCACCGAAATGACGGCAACCGGGTCTTGCACGAAATTCGGGTTGAACTGCACGAAGGTCGGTGCGACATCCGGCGTGTGTCCAACGACGACTCGCATTTGCTCAAGGCCGATGATTGCCAGGAAGGCTCCGATACCCGCACCAACTGAGAACTTCACGGGGTCCGGGATCAGGTCAATAATATACTCCCGGGCTCCGACAAGCGTCAAAATGATGAAAAGAACCCCTTCGACGACCACAGCCGCAAGTGCTGTGTTCCACGGAACTCCCAGTCCAAGGACCACAGCGAACGCAAAGTATGCGTTCAAGCCGAGGCCTGGAGCGAGGCCGAACGGTCGATTGGCGTAGAGCGCCATGATGAAGATGGCGACTACAGCCGCGAGTATCGTCACGACCGCGAGGCGCTGTTGGACAATCTCCATCCCGCCGATGTCGGGGCCCGGCCCATTTACGATCGCGATCGAGAGTATATCTGGATTAACCACCACGATGTATGACATCGTGAGGAAGGTCGTTACCCCCGCGAGGACCTCGGTCCTGAGGTCGGTCCCATGCTCCTCGAACCCGAAAAACTCGCCCAGCGTGTCTGTCAACGCCATACACGGTTCACGCCACAGGGAGGTCACTTAACCGTTATCGTATCAACTACTGGACGTGTTCGCGGAATTAAGTAGCTCCTACTCCAGTCGCTATCGGTCAGCGAGCAGATCTGCAGCAGTTAAGAGAGCCTCGAGTTCGATGTCGTTAGTCGAGAGGTTGGCTCTCGCACCCTCTTCACGATCGACGACGACCAGTACACGATTGACTACAGCCCCGGCGTCTCGCAGTGCCGTAACCGCGTCTATAGCACTCTGGCCAGTCGTGGCAATGTCCTCGATCACGAGTACCTCTTCACCGGGTTCGAGTCGCCCTTCGATCAGGTTGCCCGTCCCGTAGTCTTTCGCCTGCTTACGCGCGATTACGTACGGATTCCCGGTCACGACACTCGTCGCTGCGACCAGGGGGACCGCTCCGAGTGCAACACCGGCAAGCTTCGTCTCCCCGACTCGCTCTGCAAAGGCGGCAGCGATAAGTTCGAGACAGCGAGGATCCGTCTCGAAGAGGTACTTATCGACGTAGTACTCGGACGTACCGCCGTGGGACAATTCGAATTCGCCATATTTCACGGCGTCCACGTCCCGGAGCGCGTCGATCAGAGCCTGATCCACCATTAGCATCAGCGGGGAACGGGGACGACATAAACGCCGTGATCGGCTTCGGGATAGTGGTTATTCCATATACAATGGACGATAGCGAGTCAGGTACCACCAGCCTGCCGCGAGGCCAACGACGAGAAGGCCCCCGGCAAAGAACGAGATGCCAGGAGAGGCAGTGACGAGATCCAGCCCAGCACTCGGCGCAACGTCCGTCGCAGTGGTGGTCGCCTGCTCGGCCACCTCATTTGACGTGTTCGCCACTGTCCCTGACACCTCGCGACCGACTTCGGTGGTGTCTACCGCGGTCTCCGCCGCGTCCTGTGGTGTCGGAGAACCGGTCACGTCGCCGCCCGCCTCCGTTCCTACCTGTTGTGGGGACTGGGCAGTCGCTTGGGGTGTCGTCGTCTCCGCCGCCCGGGCTGTCGGTGACTCGGTGGGACCGCCATCCGTCGCGAAAGTCGGGTCATTACTACCGGGGTCCCTATTGTGATCAGACGGCACGATTGGTTCGGGCCCGCCGGGAAAGAGTCGTGAGGTAGCGAGTCGATCGATCATCACGCTCGCGATCCCCAAGATGCCCACCGCTCCGACCACACGCTTGATCGCGTTCCGGAGGATGCTTCGGCTCTCTTCTTCGCCAGCGGCGACGACGAGCGGCTCGCTTGTTGGACCATACACCGTCATCTCCGTCCCGCGCGAGGAATACCAGGTATCGATCTCCTCGACCAATCCAGCAGTCTGGAGCTTCTCGAGGTGGTAGCGAGCGTTCTGCAGTGACGTGTCGACCGCCTCCGCGACCTCGGAGGCTGTCGTCGGTTCGTCATAGAGACTCTGGAGGATTGCTCGTGCGGTGTCCGACGACAACGCGGCGAAGACGTCATCCGCGGCCTCGTCGTCGATATTCACGAGCCAGGGCTCGCGCTCGACGTCGGGTCCCTCTGCCGGTCGGAACGGGAATAGTTTCGCCATCGTTGGTTGCGCACGGTGTGCGTACTCCGAGGTATCGGAGGTACGTCAAAAGCGGTTGTGGTCGGTGAAATGGCTACTTCACCCTCTGCGGCGGGATTTTCACTCTTTGATTCCCGAGATCGACATGGGTGAAACGGCGTTCGTGGTCATCCATGTCGGGGGATATGAGTATCATTCAGTTACTTCCATGACAGAGAAAAGAGTATACCATCATGATCGGTGATTTCACGTGTGCAACGCCGTGCTGCAGCCGTGTACGCGGCCTTCTTTGTTCTCATCGCGGTGGGGGCGTACGTCGTTATTGGAATGGTACAACAACCCGAGCCGAGTGCTGAACTCGCCGAGCGGATCAACGGGCTCTGGGGCGTCGTCATCCTCAGCGGACTCGCCGCCGTCTTCCTCCTCGGGGCAGCATACCTGCCGTCACGGTACTGAGTTCTCCGGGTGGAGAAGGTAATTGTTAAACACGCTGGCATCCTCACATCGTGACATGCAACGCCGTGCTGCAGCCGTGTACGCGGCCTTCTTTGTTCTCATCGCGGTGGGGGCGTACGTCGTTATTGGAATGGTACAACAACCCGAGCCGAGTGCTGAACTCGCCGAGCGGATCAACGGGCTCTGGGGCGTCGTCATCCTCAGCGGACTCGCCGCCGTCTTCCTCCTCGGCACCTCCTACCTCCCCTCGCGGTACTGAGTCTTCGTTTCGTCGATTGCTCGTCTCCGGTACCAGGTCCATCGATCCGCTGACTGCAGTCACGCGGCCCGAGCAGGCCCTCAGGTACCATCTGACGTCGGTCGGTGCGCTGTTCGGAGGCCGATACCATTCCAGTACAATTATATGAGCACTTGTTCAGATATACAAGTATGTCCCAGGAATCCGAGCGCCTGGAGCGACTTATCAGACACGACGTCGGTGAATGCTGTGAAGGGGACGTGGAGGCCCGTCTGGAGACGCTCGAGGGGTACGTCTCGGCGTCGACAGAGGCGGAAGAACACGACCTGGCGGCGCTAAAGACACTCGGGAACGAGACGCGCCACGCCATCGTCCGGCTGCTCGCACGGGCAGACCAGGAACTCTGCGTCTGCGAGATCACACCGGTGATCAACGTTAGCGACAGCGCCATTAGCCACGCGTTATCCGACCTCACGGACGCCGGGCTGGTGAGCCGCCGCCGGGAAGGGACCTGGCGCTACTACGACACGACGGAACGGGCGGAGGCACTGCTTGCCGCGCTCGACGACACCCGCGAGGAGTCGGGATGAACTCGCCGTTTCGCCTCGCGTTCGTCTGCGTGCAGAACGCCGGGCGGTCACAGATGTCGGGGGGATTCGCCGAACGGGAACGGCAGCGGCGGGGGCTCGAAGACATCGTGGAGATCGTCTCCGGAGGGACGCACCCTGCTGACGCCGTCCACCCCGAGGTGGTCGAGGTAATGCGGGAGGTCGGGATTGACCTCTCGGATCGCGCGCCCCGCGGGGTTTCGACCGCGGAGCTCGAGTCCTGCGACGTCGTCGTGACCATGGGGTGCTCGACCCTCGAGCTGGACGCCGCGGACGTCCACGTCCGGGACTGGGCTCTTGATGATCCGCACGGACATGACCTCGACCGGGTTCGGGAGATTCGCGACCAGGTTGAAGCAAACGTCCTCGCGCTCTTCGACGAGATCGAAACTC
This sequence comes from uncultured Halobacteriales archaeon, assembly GCA_964510865.1. GTDB lineage: Archaea > Halobacteriota > Halobacteria > Halobacteriales > Hikarchaeaceae > CAZEDI01. The sequence goes on along the minus strand of CAZEDI010000044.1, from coordinate 8,742 downwards.
GCCGAGCCGAGTCGGCCGACCCCCCATGAGCCAGGGACTCGGCGTCCTCGACCGATACCTCACCCTCTGGATCGGCCTCGCCATGCTGGCAGGAATCGGTCTCGGGTCCCTCGCACCGGGCGCAGCCGGCCTCCTGAACGCCGTCACTGTCAACGGTACGAGCCTCCCGATCGCCCTCGGCTTGTTCGTCATGATCTACCCGATCATGGCCGAGATACGGTACGACCACATTCCGACGGTGACCAGGAAAGCCCGAAGAGAGATCGGACTGACCCTCACGTTCAACTGGCTAATCGCCCCCTTCGCGATGTACGGCCTTGCGGTCCTCTTCCTGGGCGGCCACCCCGAGTTCGTGACCGGGCTCGTCATCGTCGGCATCGCGCCCTGCATCGCGATGGTGCTCGTCTGGAACGAACTCGCCAACGGGAACCAAGAGATGTGCGCGGTCTGCGTCGGAGTCAACTCCCTGCTCCAGATCGTACTATTCGTCCCCTATGCGTTCTTCTTCCTGACTCTCTTTCGGGGCACGACTGTCGACGTTTCGATCGGCCTGATCGCCCAGACCGTGATCGTCTTCCTCGGGATCCCACTCGTTCTCGGCTACCTCACCCAACGCCTCGCCTTCAGGACGATCGGCGAAGCCACGTACTACGATCGCGTCGTCCCGCGGATCGCACCACTGGGCCTCCTCGGGCTGCTCTTCACCGTCGTCCTGATGTTCACGCTAAAGGGCGAATACATCGTCGCCAACCCCGAACAAATCGCACTCATCGCGGTGCCACTCCTCATCTTCTTCGTCGGGATCTGGGCACTCGCCTACGGCGTCTCTGCGATCGCCGGCTTCGACTACACCGAGAGCATCAGTGTCGCGTTCACGTCGGCCTCAAACAACTTCGAACTCGCCATCGCGGTCGCTGTCGCGGTATTCGGCATTGGGAGCAACGTCGCGCTCGCGACCGTCGTAGGACCGCTCATCGAAGTGCCCGTGATGCTCGGCCTCGTCCGCGTGGCGCTCGCGACGAGGGAGCAACTATTCCCGGACGTCCGTGGCATCGGTGGGCCTGCACACTCGGACTAAGGGGTCCCTGGTCCACCCTGCAGCTGTCCGGGCGCAGCTCGACTCACTCGACGATGGCGTCGGGTAAGGATCCCGGAATCAGTGCCTCGCACAAGCGGGTTCCTGAAGTACGTCTGCGATCGAACTCCCGTCGTGAGCCACGCGGACGTGGCTGGCAACGTCCGCGAACCGGCCGGTCGAGGCTCCACACAACGGACAGACGAACTGGTCGTCACTCATCGAACTCATCCTCCTGGACGTCTTGGTCCGGACACAGCAGGGTGGGATCGCGACGGTACCGGGGGCGGCGGTTGAACCGGGCGATGCGTTCGAGGTCGTCCTCGCTGATGCCGGTCATACGGCTCGAACTCACGCGATTGGGAGAAGACGGTTTCTAGGAGACCTCCGGAGTGCTGGGGAACTGTATAGGGAGGACGTGAGGGAGTCGCGCAGGGTGATCGGCGCTCCCGCCGTCAGTCGGGCGCACGACCCTGTCCGTCGCACCATATCGACGAAATCGCCTGCGTGCGGCCTCCTGAGATCTATTGATGGCTCCCCTGACAAATATATCTTTAATCTGATATGAACTAAGGGGGGATGGAGTATCGTAGTCGCACGATGCCCCAGCCAACCGTTGGCGTCGAGCGGGTCAACGCGTTCCGAATCGGGGAGACGTACTACCTCCGGCACTACTTCGAGTCGGAGTCGGTCTCCGATCGGTTACGTCGTTTCTACGACAATCACCACTACCGGTTCGAGATTCCGATCGAGGAGTTCGACTCGGTCCGCGCCTTCTTGCAGGAGTACGGCTACCGACTCCGCCCGGTCGTCTCCCTCGAGGACTACATCGTCACCGTCCGGAAGTACACCGCCCACCCTGACAACATTTTCAAGGAATCGGTGTACATGTGGGACGCAGCGGATTATCACTGCTTCCTCCTAGCCCACGAGGACGCCGTCGCCTACGCTCGCTCGAACGGGGCGAGCCGCCTCCGGAACGTGACAGTCGATCCGTTGTCCGATCACGAGGCCCGGACGGGACAGACCCGGCTGCAGGCATGACAGGGATCTAGCGGTTGCCTCCCCGACCACTGCTGAGTCCAAGCGGCTCGATGATCGTGGGGTAATATAAATACAATACCGGCTCACCTCGGGGTGACTCACCGGGCGAAAACCTGGCCGGTTGGATTGGGTTCCGGCCGCCGCGAGGCGAACCAAAACAGCAGCCCTTGCCTGGCTGGGTCTCACCGACGTGGTCCTCCGAAAACGCTGCGCGTCTTTCGTCACCACGAAACGGCAACTCCGTTTCGAACGACCCCGGCGTGGAGCAGCTGAACCCTCCAGTTACCGTCGGGAACGCGCAGCGGTTCCGCCGATCCACGGAGGAATCCCCGTCGGTCACGATGGAGAGGACAGCAACAATGTACCTGGGTTACCCACCCGTCTTCACAGTGGTTTTTCGGGGAAAACCTACTCCGCGAGAGTACAGACTGGACTGTGGGCGGGAGAGCTGATTACTTCCCGGCCGTGACAAGACGGGGGTAGAGTTGATACGCCGGGGGACCCCTCACGAGTGCTATATATTCGTCACGAGAGAACTGATCTCTCTATCTCCCTCCCTCCAGAACATACCAATCCGGAGCCCCACATACCCCTCATATAAACGGCTTTAGGTATTTCAGCACCCGATTCTGGTGATGACGCAAGACCCAGAGCGTCAGGCCGAGGGGGTATCGAGACGAAAATTTATCGGTGCTATTGGAGCTGCTGGCATCGCGGGACTCGCGGGCTGTGGCGGTGGAGATGGCGATACGCCCACGAGCGATCCGTCAGGGAATCCGGAGACGGTCGTCAAGACCTTCATCAAGCAGCAAACTGTCACAAGGCAGGACCAGGGACCGTCGACCCTTTCCGCAGAGGGGTCCTCAACGGTGTACCCGATCTCAAACACGGGGAGTTCCTACTGGAACTCCAATGCCCCGCCGACCGACGGCGAGTACTGGGGCCACAATGAGGAAGAAGGGAACACCGTCCCCGGCTGGGAGGCGCTCGGCGAGCCGGACATGAAAATCGCGGACTACTTCGCGAGCCTCTACGGGTTCGAACCTACCGATCAGCGGTCGGATCCGCCGTTCGCGACCCAGATCGGCCTGAGCCACTCCGGCACTGGCTGTAAGGCAGTCAGAGACGGGCTCGTCGACATCGGGAACTCCTCCGGGCCGATCACGGCCGAACTCGGCATTTCCGAATCTGACCGAGACGAGAACTACGTCGACCACGTTGTCGGGCGAGACGGCCAGCCCGTCGTCGTCAGTTCGGACGTCTACGACGCGGGCGTCACCCAGTTGACCGGTGAACAGATCCGGGGGATCTACCAGGGCGAGATCGACAACTGGAGCGAGGTGGGCGGACCGGATCAGGAGATTTACGTCGTCGGACGCGCCGAGGGATCCGGGACTGACACCTCATTCCGGCTGAACATGCTGGGCGACGCGAACGCTCAGATGGAAGTCGACACTCGACAGGGCCAGAACCACGGAGTTCGCCAGGTCATCCAGCAGAACCAGGGCGCCATCGGCTACATGGCCCTGGCGTTCACGAACGAGCAGGTCATCCCGATCGGCATCGAGTTCGACGGCACGCTGTTCGAGCCGGACAAGGACGCCGAAAACACCATCTTCGACAGCGACTATCCGCTCAATCGCGACCTCCACATGTACACCAGGATCACGGAGGATACCCCTGGCGGGACGGACAGACGCGAGGCGGCGTTCATCAACATGTTCCTGACCGAATTCGGCCAGCAGGTGTTCGTGAAGGGAGTCGAGTACATTCCACTGCCGACCAAGGATATCGAGAAGGAGAAGTCCAAGCTGCCGGACCAGGTGTAAGTCGATTCTACCTGCTCGAGGACGAGGCCCCCACAACTCTCAATTTCAGTACTCCACCCTCATGACGACAATGCATGACGCGCCTGGACAAAATTCCGAACGGAGCAGGACGGCTTCAGTAGAGCAGCGGATCCGATACACGACGACACGACCATGATCGGCGCACTCCCACGTGAGCGCCTGCATCGCCACCTCACGGAGACCCGAGAGTTCATCAGGGGAACGCCAGTTGATGCGCTCCTCTCCCTCGTACTCGGCGCCGTAGGTCTGTTAGGTGCGTTTGCAGGATTTCTGGTCATGTCGACGTACACCGAAATCTTCATTGCCGCCTTCTCGCTCGCCGTCCTGTACGGCTGGATCAGACACCAGGGACGCACTGCCTACGGCGTGACGCTCGCAATGACGGCTGCGACGTTCATGACGCTCGGGCTGATCATCGTGTTCCTCTTCGTGGAGACCTGGCCGGTCGCCCAAGCGACCGCGAGAGACGTCATCGGCGTCAGCGTCCCGGGCGTCGGCCTCCTGTTCGAGACCCAGTGGGATCCGGTGAGTCCCCCGCTGCGCTACGGCCTCATCCAGATGATCCATGGGACGTTCATGGTGACCGTGATCGCGACGCTCGTCGCCGCCCCACTGGGCGTCGCGGCCGCCCTGTTTATCAGCGAAGTCGCCCCGCCGTCGATCCGCGAGACGGTCAAGCCGGCCATCGAAGTGCTCGCCGGCATCCCATCGATCGTCTACGGGTTCATCGGTTTCACGATCATCAGCCCGTTCATCTCGGAGCAGTTCGATCTGTTCGGACAGGGGACGTACGTCTTCGTCGGCGGCGTGGTCGGCCTGATGGCCCTACCGACGGTTGTCTCGGTGGCCGAGGACGCGCTCAACAGCGTCCCCGAGTCCATGAAGAGCGGCTCGCTTGCTCTCGGGACGACTGAGTGGCAGACCATGACGACGATCACCCTCCCCGCGGCGTTCTCGGGAGTCTCCGCGGCAGTACTCCTCGGCGTCGGCCGGGCGATCGGGGAGACGATGGCCGCCACCGTCATGCTCAGGAACAGTCCCGCCCTTCCCGAGCCGCTGTACAACGCCTTCGGTGGCTACGAGACGCTCACCTCGCTCATCGCCTCCCGGTATGGGACGGCAACCGGGAACCAGGAACATGCCCTGTTTGCGGCCGGCGTCGTCCTATTCGTGACGGTCCTGGTCATCAGCGTCGGCTCCCAGATGATCGAGGCGCGCATGAAACGAAAGCTCGGGGGGCAGGACGCATGAGCGGCCTCGCCGAGTCGGAGACGACGCTCGTTCGGGAGAACACCACGCTCCTCGAGTCAGCCGCCGCAGTGACGGTCGGGCTCGCCGCCGTGTTGTTCGTCCTCTCGCTCGCCGCGCTGTTCGAGATCGTCACGATCACTGATCCCATCGCCGGTATCCCCATCGGCACGATCCTCGAGGTCCTCCTCCTCGCCCTCGGACTGGTCGTCATCGGGTTCGGACTCGCGTCTCGGTTCGGCTACGTCGAGACGGCACCGGATCCTACCGCAGGCCTGGTCGTGTTGGTCGTGTTCTCGGGGACCTGGTTCGTTGTCGGGCTGCTGGTTGGATCATTCACGATAGGGCTTGGCACAGTCGAGGGCCTAGCGACCGGGGCGCTCGCGGCGGGTGCAGTCCTAGCCATCGTCGTCCTCACCCCGGAAGACGTCGGCTCCACCCTACCGGCGGGGGCGATGGCAGTCTTCGCCGGATTGGTCTTCCTGACCGGGCTTATCGGCCCCGACTGGGCCTACTCCCCTGCTGGGTTCGACCCCTCCTTCACGTTCTTCTCTCGCGTCGTCGTCCCATCCGTCGTCCTGTTCTGCGCTCTCCTCGTCGGGTGGGGGGCGGCGAAGGCCTACGGCGGCTTCGGGGCGCGCGGCCGCCACCTCGGCGCCCACGTTCTGATCTACCTGAACACCCTCGCGATCGTCGCTGTCCTGCTCGGGCTCCTCGCCTACGTCGCGGTAAAGGGAATGCCTGGACTGCTCCAGGGGCTGGAACTCGGCCTCGGGACCGGTCCGGAGACGACGATCTCCCTGTTCGGGTTCAGCTACATGATCGTCTGGCCCGTCTCCTGGCCTTTCCTCATGAACGGCGCCGCGATCCTGAACGACGTCGACGGTGTTCTTCCGGCGATCGTTGGAACCGTCTGGCTGGTGGTCGGGGCGGTTCTGTTCGCCGTTCCACTCGGCGTCGGCGCCGGGCTCTTCCTCAGCGAGTACGCGAGCGAGGGTCGGTTCACGCAAGTCGTCGAGATAGCGACGAACGGTCTCTGGAGCACCCCCAGCATCGTCTTCGGGCTCTTTGGGGCAGCGTTCCTTATCCCCCGATTCGGGGGGACGAAGTCCCTTCTCGCGGGGCAGCTCACACTCGGGTTCATGCTACTTCCGCTAGTAGTGATCACGAGCCGCGAGGCGATGCTCGCCGTGCCCGACGAGTACAGAGACGCGAGCGCTGCACTCGGGGTCTCGAAGTGGGAGACGATCCGGAGCGTCGTCCTCCCTGCCGCGCTCCCCGGCGTGACGACTGGCGTCATCCTCGGAGTGGGACGGATCGCCGGCGAGACGGCACCTATCCTGCTTACGATGGCTGGCGGGACTTTTGTCCCCGAGAATCAGACGCTCGACGTCCTCGGCGGGTTCGAACTCAGCTGGTCGCCACCGTTCGTGACGAACAACGAGCTCCTCCAGTCGACGACGGCACTCCCCTACCAGGTGTATGCCCTCATCCGGGCGGGCCTCGAGGGGCCACAGATCGACAACCCGGACAACTTCGCCTGGGGGCTAGTCCTCGTGCTCCTGCTCGTGGTGCTCGCGTTCTACGCGTTCGGCATCGCCACGAGGTACTACTTTCGGAAGAAACTCCACCAATGATCGAACAGACCCAATCCACGGCCCATACGGACGGACCTGACGAGCAGGCATGCCAAAGCACGACGACCGGTGAGACCGACGAGACGCTCCGCGAGGAGTGGCGCGAGTACAGCTTCACCGGCGATCCCAAGCTGTCGATCCAGAACCTCAATGTCCATTACGGCGACGATCACGCCCTGAAGGACGTCACTATCGACATCCCCGAGAAGAGCGTGACCGCGCTCATCGGTCCGTCCGGCTGTGGCAAGTCCACGTTTCTGCGGTGCCTCAACCGGATGAACGACCGGATCAGGAGCGCCCGCATCGACGGGTCCGTCGAACTCGACGGCCAGGAAATCTACCGCGACGGCGTCGACCTCGTCGAGCTAAGGAAGCGCGTCGGGATGGTATTCCAGGCGCCGAATCCCTTTCCGAAGTCGATCCGGGATAATATTTCGTATGGGCCGCGGAAGCACGGCGAGCTCCGAACCGGCTTGCTCGCGAGGCTCACGGGGCAGAGCCAGGAGGAGCAAGAGACCGTACTCGTCGAACAGTCCCTGAAACGGGCCGCGTTATGGGAGGAGGTCTCGGACCGACTCGACGACAACGCGCTCGGCCTCTCCGGCGGGCAACAACAGCGTCTCTGTATCGCACGAGCGTTGGCGACGGACCCCGAGGTGCTCCTGATGGACGAGCCCGCAAGCGCGCTCGACCCCATCGCGACAGCGAAGATTGAGGATCTCATCGAGGACCTCGCGGGGGACTACACCGTTGTCATCGTCACGCACAATATGCAGCAAGCGGCACGAATCTCCGACCAGACGGCGGTGTTTCTCACCGGGGGGCTGCTCGTGGAGTACGACGACACGAACAAGATTTTCGAAAATCCCGAGAGCCAGCGGGTCGAGGACTATGTCACGGGAAAGTTCGGGTGATCCCTGTGCCGCGTGAAGAGTACCGTGAGAGCCTGGAAGGCCTCCGGACCGACGTAGAAGCGATGGGCGATCTCGCCCTGGAGCAGCTCGACGATGGACTCCACGCACTCCGGACGAACGACGACGACCTCGCGCGATCAGTCGTCGAGGGCGACGGCACTGTGAACGAGACCTACCTCGACATGGAGTCGGACTGCATTGACCTCTTCGCGCTACAACAGCCGGTCGCGAGCGACCTGCGGTTCGTCGCTGCGTCGTTCAAGATTATCACGGATCTCGAACGTGTGGGCGATCTCGCCGCCAACATCGGCAGTTACAGCCTCGCGGACGAACGCGATTACCTGCACGACGTCGAGATCGAGGCGATCGGCGAAGCCGCACGCGATCTACTCGCGGACGCTCTCGCCGCATACCTGGCCGAGGACGCCGAGGCCTGCTACGAGATCGCCGCGCGCGACGACGATATCGACGGTCAGTGCGTTCAGTCCAGCGAGCAGATTGTCCGGGATCTCGTCGAGCGCGAAGCCGAGGAGGACCCCTGGAGGCTGGAACGGCTCATCGAGGACGTCTCGCGGGCGCTGCTCTCCATCAGGGATCTCGAACGCGTCGGCGACCACGGCGTCAACGTCGCCGCCCGGACGCTGTATATGGTCGAGGGCGATCCCGCACTGATCTACTGAACCCATGGAAACGCGCAAACTACAGCAAGTGGGGGGTGGGACGTACACGGTGTCGATCCCGAAGGAATGGATCGAGACCCAGGGTCTCGAGACCGGCGAGACCATTCACCTTTACTCGCACGCCGATGACTCGCTGCTCGTTCGTGCCTCGAAGAAGGATGACGATGGACTCGCCACCACCTGCATCGAGGTCGAAGACGACGGCTCAGAACAGGTCCGACGGGCCCTCGGCGCCGCACACGCCATCGGCTTCGATACCATCACGCTCGTCTCCGAGGCGGGGTTCGACGAGAC
>CAZEDI010000043.1:0-18862 GCA_964510865.1 uncultured Halobacteriales archaeon | reverse complement strand
TCTCCCAACCGTGACGATCTCGAATTCTGTATCCGGCGAGTACCGGGTGGTCGCTTGACGGGGACTCTTGCAGTCGAGCTCGATCCCGGTGACCAGGTCGTACTTCGAGGCCCGTATGGGGATTTCGTCATGGAACCTCCCTCCCGCCGCGATCTGGTATTCCTCGCGACAGGGACCGGCGTTGCTCCCTTTCGGAGCATGATCGAGTTTTGTTTCGAGGAGAGGCGTGACGAGTTCCGAGGCGAAACCCGCGACGTCTGGTTATTCCTCGGTGCTGCATGGAAGGACGACCTCCCCTACCGAGAGTACTTCCGAACCCTCGCCCGTGACCACGAGAATTTTCACTTCGTGCCGACCCTGTCACGCGAAGAGTATCTCTCGAACTGGGATGGCGAGACCGCCTATGTCCAGCACGTACTCGCGAAATACCTGGATGATGCGGCCCTGGAAACCGTCTCCCTCCCTAGCGCGTTCCACGTCGCACTCGACGAAGAGCCGAAGGAGCCCATACGCCGCCGGCTCACCCCGGACACCATGGAGGTATATGCGTGCGGTATCAACGCCATGGTCTATGGTCTCGTCAACGCCGTCGAACGTCTCGGCGTACCCGAGGAACACACGCAGTTTGAGGGATTCGGCTAGCTCGATATTGCCACCTGTTCGTGTAAGTCGAAGAGATCTTCATCTCCCCATCTGATCACCCCCCCTACATGGCTGCACCTGTTTTCATCGCAAACGCTATCATGGCTGTCACGGGGATTGCGCTCTGTGCCTGGCATGCCTATCCGGATCGCGATCGACTGTCACTCCTCGGAACGGGGATCGTTTACGGCGTGCTCCTCGAACAACTCGTTATTCTTCACTTCGAGGCCTATCAGTACAACGTGGAGGACTTCCTGCTCACGGTGGCGGATGTTCCCATCGTGATCGGGCTCGGATGGGCCGCAATCATCTATGCAGGTATCGAAATCGGACAACAAGTAGGACTCTCGGATCGCGCACTTCCGTTTTTCGTCGCGCCGTTTGCCCTCCACATCGACCTCGCGATTGACGCCGTCGCGATTCGGATTCCATTCTGGCAGTGGACACCTCCCGGCATCTGGTTTGGCGTCCCACTGGGAAACTTCATGGGCTGGTTTCTCGTCGCAGGGCTCTTTAGCGCTGCCTGGGTCGCGACAGCAGATCGAGTTCCCTTCCCCCCAGTACAAGGTGTCCTCTCCATCATTGGTGCCGTCCTCGGACTCGTCCTGCTCCTCGAGGTCTGGACCAGTGTGGCGACGACAGTACCGAGGAAAGTCGCTATACTCGGTCCACTGGTCTTCGGATCCCTCGTGGTTGTCTCCCGGGCGGACATCGAATATCGGCCGATCGATCGTCGGATTGTCGCTATTCCCCTTCTCTATCACGGATTTTATCTCATTCTGCTTCTCGGCTACGGGATGTACCACGAGCAACCGCTCATGCTGCTCGTGAGCCTGCTGATGCTCGGTATCGGTGTCGCCGTGGTCCATGGCGGAGCGATCGTGTCGATGCGCACGGGACAGACGACAAATTGAGGTGCTCAGTCGTCGACTCGACGGTCAGGGACGTGCGTCAACACCTGCGCAGTGTCCCGGACGTTGTGTGTTTCCAGAAGTAACTCGGCCGCCTTTCGGATCGTGACGTCGGCCTGGATGTGGGTCCCATAACACCGAGCGTACAATTCCAGCCATTCGTTCATCGCCCCCTCGAGCGCCTCGAACTCCGGGGGATCGATCTGATCGAATCCGTTCGTTCTAGCATCGACGTAGCACCATACCGCCTGTCCGAAGCCCTCGCGGAGGAAGTCCATAGCCCGATCCTCGTCCGGAGGATTCGCAGGCGGAGTAAATGACCTCGCATCGCGACGAGCGCTCGAAGCGAGCTCCTCGATCCGGTCCCGAACCTCCGGGTCAGTCATCGGGAACATGTTCGGAGGCACCGAGTAAAAGGACTTAGGCTCACTACCGAGGGACAGCGAGGTACGAGAATAGTGGACCCGGCGGTATCCCGAGGGGGCCTCTTCAGTGAAAGACGATGTGTGCGATCTGGAAGCCGCTTACCCATCTAGGTGTGCAGCGAAGAACGTCCATGGTAAGGCCGCGTCATCATTGGACGAATCATCCGCGGATGCGTCCAGGGCATCTGGAACGCGCCACCTGTCGGTGATAGTGAATCCAGCACTGCGTAATTGGTCGCCCGTCGCTTCCGCGCCAGCGATGTTCCACTGCATTTCGACGCCAGTTCCGAGCCAATCGGGATTTTCGCCACTCCAGTCGGTTGTGCCTTCACAAACAAGCACCCGACCGGATGGTCGAAGGACGCGAGCGAACTCATCAAGTACCGTTTGGTGATCTTCCAAGGGTACGTGGATTAGTGACCAGTATGCAACGACAGCATCGAACACACACGCGTTGAATGGGAGGTCCGTCATATCACCCTGGAGGAGAAGGCTCTCGGGGACGGTTGTCTCGGCCAATCGGAGTTGTTCGTGCGAAAAGTCAACGCCGATAGCTGTCGTGTCGGTCGCTATCCGCGACAGCACTGGTGTTCCCTGACCACACCCGGCATCCAAAATCCGTGTCGGTTCCGTGAGTGAATCGAGAAAGTGATCGAGGACAATCATCCCCGGTCCGTCATCTGCTCGCTGTTCGGCATACGTCTCCGCTAGTTCGTCGTAGGCCCGACGGACAGCTCCTTTCTCGACCATTGCGTGAGACCTATTCGGATAGAGGTCTGTGTACCCATCGATCCCTATTCTCCCGCAGACCCGACAATCTCCACCTGAGCTCCGTTTATCGCCAGTCAGTCCGACCCGTTCAGAAGCAAAACCCCGAGACTACCTCGCGAAAAACAGGAGATCAGCCCTGTTTGAATTCGACGCCTTTCCCACCCGCCGGGTGGGTCCAGTGAGTGTCGGCGACGATCGCACAGGTGCCACACTCGACGCACGGCTGTGTGTCTAGACTCACGACCCGCTCTTCGCCACCGTTGGCTTCGACGCGTTCAGCACGATAACACCCGCCACCATAGTCCATCGAGCTGACTGGACACGCACGAACTGCGGCTCCTGACGCGTCCCACGACTTGTCCAACACCTCGATGTGAGGCTCGCCGACGTCGTACGTCAGATCGCCAATGCGGTCCCCGAGGTCCGGCGGTTGGATCGTATTCTCCGCTGTCACTGGATCACCGAGCTCTTCGCCGATCACCGTTGGGACAGTAACGTACCCGAGCTTGGTGTCCGGCAGCATCCGCATCATAAACGGCGAGTTGTACATGCGTTCGATGAGGCCCGAGAATGCCTTCACGCCAACCCGGCCGATGGCTGAACGTGTAACCGTATCAGTGATGCGGGCGACCGGAGCACTCTCCGTGAGCGGACTGGTAACCCGGTAAGCGGTCGGGCGGAGCTTGTCCATTACGCCTTCGTCTTTCAACTTGCGGGTGTAGAGCTCTCCCGCAGTTCGGGCGTCACCACGGCTACGTGCCTCGACGAAGGCTTCTGCTGCGAGTGCCCCCGCCGTCACCGCGTGGTTCATGCCCTTGATGATCGGTCCTTGGGCTTGCATCTGGCCGGCAGCGTCCCCCACGAGTACCAGTCGATCCGTTTGCGGATCGCGGTGTGCGACCTTCTTTGAATCAGGTACGAGTTTCGCGGAGTACTCGAGCTCCTCGTACTCGTCTCCCAGCCAATGGGCCATCAGCGGGTGCGTGAGCAGCGCGTCGAGAAGTTCGTGGACCTCGACCTCCTCTTCGACAATCGAATCGAGGTGAAAGACGTTTCCGATGGAGAGCGAGTCGCGATTCGTATACAGGAATCCCCCGCCTCGGACGCCATCGTAGAGGTCGCCCGAGAAGAGATGTGCCTCCCCCTCGTCTGCATCGAGTTCGAATCGTTCCTCGATTACGTCGGCAGGCATGTCGACGACTGCCTTGACTCCCTGGAACCATTCTCCTGGGTCCTCCCAGTCCATGAGACCCGCATCGCGCGCGAGCTCGGAGTTTACCCCGTCGGCAGCGACGATCAGATCGGCAGTAATAGGATCGAGCTCGTCAGTCTCCACGCCCACGATCTCACCGCCATCACGAAGGAGTCCGGTCACATGGACATCGGTGAGAAGTCCACCGCCAGTTTCCAGCGTCCGCTCGTGGACCCGTGATTCGAGCCACGCGTCCATCCGTCGCCGCAAGACGGCGTCTGCCCATTCGGTGTCGTGGTGGTGGAGATCCGAGATATCGAAGGTTTTGACCTTCTCTCCCGCGACGTTGTGGATGTAGTTCTTCGTGACGGGACGCTCCGTGGCTTCCGCCCGGAAGTCGGGGAAGAGATCGTCGATGGTGTACGGTGCCGACTCCTCGGCATAGATCACGCCGCCCGATACGTTCTTCGAGCCAGCCTCGACCCCTCGTTCGAGGACTAACGTCTCTACGTCGTGCTGTGCCAACGTCGCCGCCGCGGCCGCACCGCCCGGACCGGCCCCGACAACGACCGCTTCGTAGTGTTCGTAGTCATCTGTCATCGTTCACTCCCTCCATCCGCAATCGCACCGATATCCAGCTCGCCCGTCTCCAACGCGTCGGTTAGTCGTGGAAGCACCTCGAAGAGGTCGCCCTGGATGAAGTAGTCCGAGAAGTCCACGATGTCAGCCTGTGGGTCCGTATTAATCGCGATGATCGTCTCGGACTCGTCCATACCGACTTTGTGTTGCACCGCCCCCGAGATACCCGCGGCAATGTAGATCTCCGGGGCGACGACCTGCCCGCTTTCGCCGATCTGGCGTTCTTCGGCTACATAATCGTCCACATGGCCGGCGAAGTCGTACGACGCCGTGATCACACCCCGGGAGAGGCCGAGGTTTGCGTCGTCGAATGTGTCCACGAGATCGAGGCCAATCTCGATCCCTTCCGTGGGTTCGCTGCCGATCCCACGTCCGAGCGCGACGATTACGTCGTGACCCGTCAGATCGACGCCACCCTCGAGCTGGTCGTACTCCGTGACCTCGACCTGGAACCAGTCATCATCCAGGGGGGTGTCGTACTCGATTACGTCGCCCTCCCGATCATAGTCCGGGTCGGGGACATCGAAACTCCCCGGGATCACCGAGGCACCCTGTGGATGGAACTCCCTGTCGGGCTTGTCCAGACAGAGGATCGTCGAATACTCGAAACCCGAGAAGTCCGGCCGTTTCATGTGCAGGACTCGCTCGAACTCCTTGTTCGATCCTGGTTTGCCCGTCTTTGCAGGGTTGGAGATCATCACCTCGTCGATGAACAGATCCGAGCAGTCGGAGGCGAGACCCGAATCGAACTCCGCCTGGGCGAGTGCCGACAGGTCACGCCCGTTGTTGGTCGCCGGGAAGACCGTATATCGTGGCTCGTCGTAGTCGCGCCAGTTCTCGGGATCCTTCTCCCGGCCATAGGGGTGATCGTGTGCCCGCCCCATGTCACAGAAGATCTCCGTGAATGGCTTGTGTCGAAAGCGCTCGAGCCGCTCGTCTTCCAGGTACACAACGACATCGGCACCGTATGCGATGACGTCCTCGACGTGTTTCGAGACATCATCACCGATGAGCGTTGCCACGACCCGCTCGTCGGCATCGTATGTCTCGTTATACGCATCCATGAGGTCGCGGGCTTTGCCAAGCAACTCCTTCGTGACGTCGATCAGCTCCCCTCGTTGGGTCTCACAATAGACCCACATGTCCCGGTACACCCCGTCTTCGAGGGTGCGTACGTGTTGTTTCTCGAACGTCGGGTGGTCGAGCTCGGGATATTTCTCTTCGGGCGACTGGACCACGACCTCGGCGTCGTCCTCCTCTACGTCACTCCCCTGGACGGACTCCAGACGATTCTCGATTTGGGTGATAACACTCGATCTGTTCTCGCCTTCTTTCTCTCGTTTCAACAGGTTCTCGAGCTCGTCGACATCGTCGATGTCTCGGACCGCGTTGGCGACCTCTGCAGGACTGGCGTCCTCCAGGTCGAACTCGCCATCGTCGACGTCGTCGTCCGCTGAGAACTTCTCGATCCGGCTTTCGATCAGCTGCTTTGCGGGGGTCCGATCCTCTCCCGCTTCTTCCGCGGCGAGAATAGCTCGAAGCCCGTCTATGTCCTCGACATCCTGGATCTCGGGACCGAGTTCGGAGATCTCGTAAGCGCCAGGATCGATGGGGGCACCGTCGTCCGCAGCTGCCGCATCTTCCATAGCACTGATTCGTCCTTGAATTGCGGCTTTTGCGGTCTTTCGATCCTTCCCCTCCTCCTCTGCGGTGAGAATCGATTGAAGGCCGTCGATATCTTCGATGTCCTTGAGTTCGTCTTCGAGCTCGTCGACCGTATACTCACTCGGGTCGAGAGCCATCGTCAGTCACCCCCCGCAGCGTAGGCCTCGATCTCCTCGAAAACCGCCTGCATCCCGTCCTCGTCCTCCGCATCGATCATTGTCGCTTCCCGCTCCGATGGTGCCTTCGGGATCGGATCCACCGATTCGACGATAGTCGGAGAACCGTCCAGCCCGATGTAGTCGGGATCGAGGTTGAGGGCCTGGTGATCCCACACAGTGACAGCGTCGTCGAGATCAATCTCGGCCGCCCGTGCTTGGGTCTCACCCCGCAACTCCTTATGACGGAGTCGGTGGGACGCGCGGTGGTAGGACGGCTCGAATTCGGGGTCGGTGACCACGAAACACGGGAGCGGGGCTTCGACAGTTTCGATCTCTTCGACGTCGCCCTCGACGAGTCGCTTTGCGCGGATTCGCTCCTCGTCCTGGTCGATCTCTATAGCGATCACGTGGGTGATCATTGGCCAGTCGAGGCACCAGTCGGCCTGTGGACCGGTGTGACCCGTCTCGCCATCGGCGGATTTGAAGCCCGCAAAGACGATGTCGGGAGAATCCTCGAGATTGGCGAGGCCGGCGTGGAGCGTCATCGCAGTCGCCCACGTGTCGGCTGCCCCCATCTCCCGGTCCGAGAGGAGATAGAGGTCGTCGGCATAGACCGACTCCATCGCCTCCTGGAGGACTTCCTTGTAGCCTGGCGGTCCCATACTCATCACGCTCACGTGACCACCCTGTCGCACTTTCGTTTGCAGTGCGGCCTGGAGCGCGAATCGATCGTTCGGGTTCATTACGGTCGGCGTTTTCCCGCGCTCGAGGTGGCCATCCTCGTCGAAGGAGACCTGGCCCTCGCGAAAGTCGGGAACGCCTTTCGTCAGTGTGACGAGATGCATGGTATCGGTTGACAGTAGTCAGTCCCCTCTTCCCCGTGGGGACACTTCACTCATTGGAAATCGGTCCATTGCGGAGGGGACGGCTTCAGATGCGGCCCGCACGACCCGGATCAACGTCGATAGCATCGACGGGGCAGACGTCGACACACAGCATACAATCAATGCACTGCTCCTCTGCCGCGGGGTCCGCCTTCAGTTCCGACTCGGGATGCCCAGGCGTGTCGGTCCACTCGAAAACGTCCACGGGACAGTCCTCCAGACAGGCGCCATCTGCGATGCAGAGGTCGAAGTCTACGGCGACGTGCGTTCCGTGAATGCCGAGCTTCTCGGGCTCGTCCACCGGTCCCCAGACATCATGACCGTCGTGTTCGTCAACTCGTTCACGGTTGTCCTCGAAATTGGGGTCGATCGCCATCCTACGTAGAACGCAGGCAAGCGGCCACATAAAACTAGTCCGTGAGTCGGTCTCCGAGCGTGATAGACGGACGATATACTCGGACAGTCCAGTATCCGTCCGATGAAGACGTTCGATGAAGATGCGCCGATGGAGGCGACGCAATGTGCGTTCATCTCATCGCCGCTACCCACAGGATCAAGGTATCCACGAGCGGGGAAGGTGGCATGGAACGAGATCGAGACCGACTCGACGATACCTCCGCGTATCGACAACTCGATATCACCGACGAGGAACGCATCGAGCGCTTCAAGCGGTACGGCTATGGTGGCAACGTATCCGACGCGCTCTACAATGAATTCGATGTCGGCGATACGGTGCTTGCGGATTCGTTCACCCCCCTTCAGGAGGGAATGCTCCTTGCCGGTCGTGCACTCCCGGTGAAGCTCCACTCGAAGGTGCCGACAGAGGAGGAAAACGAATTGGAACAGCAGGGTGATGATGACGAGGTCCACCCCCAGCGGCGGATGATGGAGACGATCGCCGAGATGGCGGACGGGACGATCCTCTGCTTCGACTGCGGCGGCGACAGACAGCCCGCCCAGTTCGGCGAACTCTCCTGCAACCTCGCGTACCAGCAAGGCTGTCGCGGGATGATGGTGGCAGGGAACATGCGTGATACGCAGTACGTCCTTCAAATGGACGACTTTCCGGCCTATTGCTACGGTACTACGCCGAATTACTACGGGGGCTGGGAGATTACCGACGTGAACGTTCCAATCTGGCTCGAGGGGCACCTGACCCACTATGTAGGCGTCCATCCAGGTGACTTCATCTTTGCAGATCGTGACGGTGGACAAGTCATCCCGAAGCCCATCGTCGACGAGGTCCTCCTGAAGGTCGAAGAGATTCACGAAGAGGAAGAGGACGAACGTGATCGCATTCGTGGAGGCATGACCGTCGAAGAAGTATACGAGGAGTTCGGGGTTCTCTAGAGACCGGCTCACCCAGAGTATGAAACCGAGTCTCTTCCTCCCGCCGCGGGAGACCGACCGCTGGACGATTGCTCGTCAAATCGGGGTCGAGCACGCCGTGACGCCGCTCCCCCGCGGAGCAGATACGGACCCGTGGACGTACGATACACTCCTGGCTATGCGGAACCGCTTCGAGGACGCCGGGTTCGAGGTCGCCGTTATCGAAGATCGACCGCCAATGGACGACGTCATGGCAGGTGGTCCAGCTCGGGACGAACAAATTGAGACGATCAAGGGACTTCTTCGGACCATGGGCCGCCTCGACATTCCGGTCTGGTGTCCCGCGTGGATGGCAAAACACCACTGGGCGCGGACAGCCACGGCACTTCCCGACAGGGGCGGGTCACTCATCACGGGATTCGATCAGACGGACCTGCAGCGGGCACCGGCTCTCGGGACCATCACCGAGGAGACGCTCTGGGAAAACCTGGCGTCCTTCCTCGACGAGGTCGTCCCTGTCGCGGAAGACGCCGGGGTGAAGCTCGCGTGGCACCCGGACGATCCGCCACTCTCCCCCTTCAGAGGAGTCGGACGCATCCTCTCCAGTCCGGAGAACTTCGCGCGCCTCCTCGATCTCGTAGATTCACCCGCGAACGGCCTGACGTTCTGCCAGGGGAACTTCGTTGCCATGGGCGCAGACATCCCGACGACCGTGAAACGCTTTAGTGACCGGATTCACTTCGTTCACTTCCGGGACGTCGAGGGGACCGCAGAACAGTTCCGCGAGACGTGGCACGACGATGGTCCCACGGACATGGTAGCAGCGATGCGTGCCTACGACGAGATCGGGTTCGACGGCCCGATCCGACCCGATCACGTGCCGACGATGGCTGGCGAGGACAACGACCAGCCCGGGTACGAGATGAAGGGCAGGCTATTCGCGATCGGCTATATGAAGGGGCTCATGGAGCGCCTGGAACGGGAATCGGATCACGTGCCATAGGCGCTTATCCGACGATTACGCTCATCGCTGCCAAGCACCTGGGAGCGCCGTCTTCTCACTGCTGGGGATCGTCGGGGTACGCATCCGTTTGGAGTTCGCCCGTCATCGATACCGTTGAGTTGTCGTCCAATGGCTCGCATTTCCAATGATACGCCACCCCGCTATGCTGGATCGAACAGCGTCTCGCCATCGACGAGATGGTCCGCGACAGCGTCGTCGTTCAATTCGACCCCGAGTCCGGGTTCATCAGGCACGCGAATTCGACCATTTTCGAGGAGGTCGTCTTCGACGAGATCACTCCACCACTCCACGTCTCTCGCGTGATACTCCAGTGCGAGGAAGTTCGGTGTGGCGGCAGCAACGTGGGCACTCGCCATCGTTCCCACCGGTGATGCCACGTTGTGAAGAGCGAGCGGGATGTAATAGGTGTCCGCTACATCAGCGATTTTCGCCGTCTCGCGCATGCCACCGACCTTCGGCATATCGGGTTGGATGATGTCGACGGCTTCCTCCTCGAGTAAACGCCGTGCGCCGTGCTTGCGATACACGTTTTCTCCCGCGCAGATCGTCGTATCAGTGTGCGCTGTAACCGTTCGCTGGACGTCGTGGTTCTCGGGGGGCACGGGATCTTCGAGCCACCAGACATCGTACGGTTCGATCGCGACCCCGAGTCGGCGGGTCGAATCCCCCGACCACTTCCAGTGGCAATCAAACGCCACGTCGGCACGATCGCCGACCCGTTCGGTCACTGCTCGGACGATCGCTTCCTTCCCTCGGACCGCCTCGTCCGAGAGGTGTCGGTTCCACTCTTCCTCGCCGACCCACGGGTCCGGAGCGTCTAGATCGAACTTGATGGCATCCCATCCCGCCGCGACGACTTCCTCTGCGACGTCGGCATAGGCGTCTGGATCGCTTGGATCGTCTCCCGCATGGCAATCGCAGTACACTCGAACGTCGTCTCGATACTTCCCGCCGAGGAGCTGGTGTGCCGGGACCCCGTAGAGCTTCCCGACCAGATCGTGGAGGGCGATTTCGACACCCGAGATGGCTGTGACCGTCGTCCCACCGATCGAGCCCTCGCCCGAAAGTGCCCGAATCATGGTTGCGTACAAGCGATCGATATCACACGGGTTCTCCCCGACGAGCACCGATTCAAGCCTGGTGATGATCTCCGCCACCCCTGCCCCCCAGTAGGATTCACCGGTACCTACGATGCCAGCGTCCGTGTACACGCGAACGAGGATCCATGTGAAATTGCCCTCTACTCTGGTGGTCTGTACGTCAGTGATCTCGACATCACGGATCGCTGTCCGTGGACCGTCGATCGATGGCATGACTCACAGGGGACCCAGCCAGCGTATAAAGGTTGAGACGGCGGAATGGACGGCCTCCTGTTCCCCCACGGAGTGTTCGAGGGGGGTCATGGGTGTGTTGCCGTACGGGTGTTACTCAGTGATATCTTCAGCCGTAGATCGGTTTGGATCAGGTGTCATGGCCCGTAACCACGATACGACGGTAGCTGAGACAGTTGGGAGCACCGGTATTCGGCCGTAGTGGGGGAGCAATGCGAGCACCGCCGGTACGCCCATGAATCCAGTGGCAACGGTCACTCCGAAGCCGATCATCACGACTCCGAGGACCAGTGCGACGAACGGGTGGACGACCAGGTGAACGGCAGTAGCCGCAACGATTGTGGCACTGACCGCCTGTTCGATTCGTCCTGACCGACGGGTGTCACGCGCGTTCCCCAGTGGTCTGGGGCGTGAGGGCCGAGCGTCGTGCAATTCGTGTGTGCGAGGTAGTCGTCTCATGTGGGATGTGTAACTGACGCTCTGTCGAGCGAACTGTGCCGTGAGACCACCTGGTATGACGTACTTCGCCTGGAGAATGCGACGGGAACGACCTCCCGAGGCACCGGTGGCGGACCACGGCCGGCTATTCCTTCGATCGAGGAGTCGGTCCGGCCGTCGTGCCACCGATGCGTCGGTGACGAACGGTCTGACTTATCCCCGATCCGTGATCGACAGGGGATTCTGTCCGAGCATCGTGACTACACAGACCCCAGGGAACGTGATAAAATTACTGAATATGACGGTACCACGTCCCATGGTATCCGTTTACACGTGGAGCAACAAAGTACGCGGGATGCAGCAGAATCTCGTGGACACGTTAGCTCGCCGCGAGTTCCTCCGCGATGACGGCGGGGGTCAGAATATCGGGAGTCACCGCGAGATCGACCTGGCCCCGGACGAATTCCGGCATCGTCTCCGGGGAATAGACAACGACGCGGAGATCGGGATTGACGTCCTTCGCGATGGAGACGGACGTCGCTTCACCGACATCCGTGAGTACAAGCAAGTCTGCATCCGTTACACCGGCATCCTCGAGTGCCGCACCCGTCCCGGGGCCGTCGATCCGCTCTACGGAAAATCCTTCAGTGAGAAGTTCCGAGCCGAGGCCGCGGTCCGGTCCGACGATAATCGCTTTCATGGCAGGTGGTGGGGTTCGCGAGGGGATAACTGGCTCGTCTTCGAGTGCGAGAGGCCTGGAAACCCTCTCTGATCGTCACTGTCGTTATTCGTACTCGATAGTCCCGGGGGGTTTGTGGGTCACGTCGTAGACAACCCGAGACACGTTCTCCAACTGCCCGGTGATCCGCGATTGGATTCGCTGGAGCGTCTCCCAGTCGATCTCTTGTGCGCGGGCTGTCATCCCGTCGCGACTCTCGACCGACCGCACGGAGACAACGTGACCGTGAACCCGGTTGTCACCTTTGACGCCCGTGGCCTTGCCCAGTACCGCCGCGAACGCCTGCCACGGATCATACGTCGCCAGTTCCTCCTCGACCACGGCCGTTGCCTCCCGCGCGATGACGAGTTTCTCTTCCGTCACTTCACCGAGGACCCGCACTGCTAATCCAGGGCCGGGAAACGGCATTCGCTCGGAGATGACCTCCTCCAGATCCAACGCGCGCGCGACCTCGCGTACTTCGTCCTTGTAGAGATCCCGCATCGGTTCGACGATTCCCTCGAAGTCGACCCGCTCGGGGAGACCGCCCACGTTGTGATGAGACTTGATCGTTCCTTCGCTCTCGATTCTATCCGGATAGATCGTCCCCTGGACGAGGTAGTCGGCGTCGACGTCACGGGCGACCGTTTCGAACTCCCGGATGAACTGTTCGCCGATGACGTGGCGCTTCTCTTCGGGATCAGTCACACCCGCAAGCGCCGAGAGAAACCGCTCCTGTGCGTCCACGACCCGCAACGAATCCATGTAGGAAAACGTGTTGCGGATCTCCTCCGTTTCTCCCTTTCGCATCAGACCAGTATCGACATAAACCGGGGTAAGCTGGTCACCGACAGCTTCGTAGGCAAGGGCGGCTGCGGTCGATGAATCCACGCCGCCGGAGAGCGCGATGACTGCATTCGCGTCGCCGATGTCGCGTGCGAGTTCCGCCGTTTTCTCGGGGATGAAATCGTCCGCCTCGACCATCAGGCTTCCACCTCCTCGCGCCGCTGTTCGAGGATCGCATCGAGAAGACCGACGAATGGTGGGGAGGCCCGCACTGGGCGTGACCGGAACTCGGGGTGGAACTGCGTTCCAAGAAAGTACGGATGGTCGGGCAACTCGAGGATCTCCATTCGTCGCCCCGACGTCCCGGAAAACCGCAACCCGGCCTCCTCGAGATCATCGATGTAGGCTGGGTTGACCTCGTATCGGTGGCGGTGGCGCTCCGCACACGAGTCATTCCCGTAGAGCTCGTAGGCAATCGTGTCCATTTCGATGTCGGTCTCGTGGACGCCGAGGCGCATTGTCCCGCCCATGTCTTCGACTCCCTCCTGCTCGGGGAGGATATCGATGACCGGATGAGGCGTGTCCGGCTGAATCTCGGCCGAGTGTGCACCCTCGAGGCCGAGCGCGTGGCGTGCGTATTCGACAACCGCCATCTGAAAACCGAGACACAAGCCGAGATATGGCACCTCATTCTCCCGGGCGAATCTGACCGCTTCGATCTTCCCCTCGGTTCCCCGTGCACCAAACCCGCCTGGGACCACGATCCCGTCGACGTCGTCGAGTTGGCCGTCGTGGCCATCGGCGAGCGTCTCGGAATGGATCCACGTGCGTTCGACGGCGACGCCGTGTTCGAAGCCCGCGTGTTTTAGCGCCTCGTGAATCGAGAGATAGGCGTCTTCGAGTCCGTACTTGCCAACCAACGCCACGTGGACAGTATCACTCGGTTCACGGGAGACGACCTCCCGCCATTCACCCCCTCGCCGGGATGGCGCAACTGCCTCGCCGGCGAGATCGAGCTTGCCCATGACGTATTCGTCGAGCCCTTCCTCCTCTACGACAAGCGGTACACGGTAGATGTCGTCGACGTCGGGGTTCGAGAAGACTGCGCCCGTCGGGACGTCACAGAAGAGCGCGATCTTCTCGCGCGTCCCGTCCTCGAGGGGGTCCTCGCAGCGGCCGACGAGGATGTCAGGCTGGAGGCCGATAGACCGGAGTTCCTTCACCGAGTGCTGCGTCGGTTTCGTCTTCTGCTCACCGTTCTTCGAATATGGGACGAGCGTCACGTGGGTGAACAGGATATCGTCCTCGTCTTCCTCGTGGGCGAACTGCCGAAGCGCTTCGAGATAGGGCATCCCCTCGATGTCTCCGACTGTTCCTCCGACCTCGACAATGCAGACGTCACTCCCATCGGCGACTTCCCGAATCCGCCGTTTGATGTCGTCGGTGATATGGGGGATAACCTGTACCGTTCTCCCGAGGTAGTCGCCCGCTCGTTCCTTCTGGATGACGTGCTGGTACACCTTCCCTGTGGTGACGTTGTGATCTGCGGTCATATCGACGTCGAGGAACCGCTCGTAGTTCCCGAGGTCGAGATCGACCTCTGCCCCATCCTTCAGCACGTACACCTCGCCATGCTGGAAGGGATTCATCGTTCCCGCGTCGACGTTGAGGTACGGATCGATCTTGACCGCGGTCACGTCGAAGCCGGCGTTCGCGAGCAGCCGTCCGGTGCTCGCTGCGGTGATTCCTTTGCCGAGTCCCGACATCACGCCCCCGGTGACGAAGATGAACTTCCGCCCGAGTGACGGGTCGTAACCCGTCCCGTCCTCTTTCGGCATACTGTCCGTGCGCGAGGCGCGATGAAAACGCTTTCGGAGGTTCGCGATCGGGAGACGGGACTGGGACGACGTGGCGGAAGGGGGAAGGTTTATCCCCGTCGCCCGATCCCCCGCTGGCATGGAGAGCCCTGGGCAGCACGGTGCCCCTGGGACGGAGGGCGGTCCCTGATGGCGACCCTTGTCGTGATCGCCGTCGCGGCCCTCGCGAGCCTCTTCATGGCGTGGACGATCGGCGCCGGGTCGTCCGGGTCGACCCCGTTTGCACCCGCCGTCGGTGCGAACGCGATTTCCGTAATGCGGGCCGGGTTCATCGTCGGGCTCTTTGGATTCGCTGGCGCCGTTCTGCAAGGTGCGAACGTCACGGAGGCTGTCGGACGTGAGCTCATCCAGGGCGTCTCGCTCTCGCCACTTGCCGCAACGATCGGACTGCTCATCGCCGCTGGACTCGTCGCGATAGGCGTCTTCACGGGATATCCAATCGCGACCTCGTTTACGGTCACCGGCGCGGTTATCGGTGTCGGACTCGCACTCGGCGGCGACCCTGCATGGGCGAAATACCAGCAGATCGGTGCGCTCTGGGCGCTCACGCCATTCGTCGGGGGCGGAATTGCCTACGGGACGGCCCGACTACTCAGGCGCGAGGGGATCCCAGAGAACCTCGTCATCCCCACACTCGGTGGCGTCGTCGGCGCTATCGTGGCCAACGTTGAGTTCGTCTTTCTCGGAGCCGAGGGGGGTAGCGCCTCGCTCGCGACATCCATTACGCGATCTGTTGGTCTCCCGCCGGTGCTCACACATCTCGGGGTTACGATCGTCGTTGCACTCCTCGTGACGGTCGTCCTGTGGTGGGATGCACGACGACACGGAGCCGCTGCACAGCGACGCTTCCTCCTGGTACTCGGGGCGCTCGTCGCGTTCTCGGCCGGGGGGAGTCAGGTCGGCCTGGCGATCGGGCCACTGATCCCGCTAATCGGAGAGCTCAACGTCCCGCTTATCGCACTCCTGCTCGGTGGTGGGGTCGGCTTGCTCGCCGGCTCTTGGACCGGTGCGCCCCGGATGATCAAGGCGATCGCGCAGGATTACTCATCGCTCGGTCCCCGACGATCAATCGCCGCACTCATCCCGTCGTTCGCAATCGCGCAGGTCGCGATCTTGTATGGTATCCCGGTCTCGTTCAACGAAATCATCGTCAGTGCCGTCGTCGGGAGCGGGTTTGCTGCGGGAGGGTCGTCTGTAAGCCGCAGGAAGATCAGTTTCACGGTTGGTGCCTGGATCGGTTCCCTCGTCGTCGCGTTCCTCGCAAGCTATCTCGCCTTCGCCGGCGTCGAGGCACTCCTCGGCTAACGAGGTGGTGCCAGATGGGCGCTTACGAACTCGCCGACACGCGCGCCAAGTTCGGTCATATTCGACGTAAACGAGTGATCATCGGGAAACTCGATCACCTCGAACCCACGTGCTCTCGCGGTCTCCACGATCGGCTCCCACTCGACGGTCGCATCATGCTCGCCATAGATCACCTGGACCGGACAGTCGAGGGATTCGAGTAGGGACTTCGTATCCGGGGAATCCGACAGTCCGGATGGCGCGAGAACCGAGACAGCATCGACATCGGTCGCAGCTGCTGCGAGGAGGGCCATCGTTGCACCGAAACTATAGCCGAACACGGCGACTCGGTCATACCTGTCGCGAGCCCATTCGATGGCGGTTTCGACGTCGACCTGTTCCCCACGTCCCTCGTCCCACGGCCCGTAGTCGATGCGGAGACAGTCCTTCCCCTGTTCGAGGACGCCCTCTCCGACTGCACGTCCTCTTGGATCGTGGCGGTCGCCACCGTAGTGTGGGTGTGGGGGACACACGACGAGACATCCCGTCGACTCGCCGCCAGCGACGTCGAGGATTCCGCGGACGTCCCGACCGCCGGGGAGCACGATCTGTTCGTGCGCGGCAGAGTCAGTATCGTCCACGGACGAGCCTACGAGGACTGGTACTTTTACTTTGCTGGGGCCAAAAAGGCGGTCATGGGAATACTCTCGCGATTGTCCTACCAGGTCCGGTCGAAGCTCAATGCGGTGTTGAACCGGACCGAGAACCCGTCGGAGCAGCTTGATTACTCCTACGAGCAGATGCGCGACGAACTCCAGGATGTCAAGCAAGGGATCGCCGACCTGACGACCCAGAAAAAGCGTCTGCAAAAGCAACGCGACCGGCTGAGAGATAACGTCGAGAAGCACAATGACCAGGCGAGACAGGCGGTCCGTCAAGATCGGGACGATCTCGCCGAACGGGCCCTCGAGAAAAAGCAAGCAAAGCTCAACCAGATCGAGCAGCTCGAGGGCCAGATCGAGGACCTCGAGTCACAGCAGCAGACGCTCGTGTCGAAGAAGAACGAGCTCGAACAGCGCGTCGAACAGTTCCGCACGCGCAAGGAGACCATGAAGGCGCGGTACGAGGCAGCCGAAGCCTCGACGAAAGTGTCGGAGGCGCTCACCGGTGCCGGCGACGAAATGGAGGACGTGGGGCGGTCGATCGAGCGTGCGGAGGAGCGAACCCAGGAGATGGAGGCTCGCTCCGAAGCACTCGACGAACTCGAGGAAACGGGAGCGCTCGACTCGCCGATACAGGAGGGTGATTCGATCGACCGAGAGCTCGAAGAACTCTCGACGGAGAGCGAGGTCCACGCCGAACTCGAGACGCTGAAAGCTGAGATGGGCGAGGGGGGAAGCTCATCTGCTGAATCAACGGATCCGGAGGAGGACGCAGCAGTCGAGGAGGAGACGACCGATCCTGCAGTCGACGCGGAGCGCGAGGAACTCACGGAAGCAGAGGAAGCGGACGAAGCCTGAGCATGACGGGCCCTCGCGACAGTCGCGCTAGTCTCCGGGAACTCGTCACTGTGGAGATCCGGTTATGGCAGCGACTCCTCGGGTGGCACGGAATCGATGATGTCAAGCGTCTGTCGTTGACCGTTCCGGCTGAACACGGCGACTGATTCGAGATCCCAGGGTGGGACGGCGACGAGAACAATCTCCCGGAAGTTGTCGGTCTGCTCCAGGTCGAGCGTGCCATCTGGATGTGAGATGAACAGTCCAGGACTCTCTCCCGCGGGCGTCCCGAGGTTACTCCCGAACACTGCTTCGACTGATCGGCTCGCCCCCGGGAAGTAGAACGTCGTAAAGACCGGAGTATCGGGTGGGAGATCGAGGTCATCGAACTCCCCAGCCCGCGTGACGGCGAGCTCGATAGTGACCGAGTGGGGCTCGTGGTTGCCCGCTTCCTCGAGGAGCACGTTGAGCAAGTCGGCGGTTATGTAGACCATAGGTGGGAGTTGCCTGGGGGATTCACGAGTGTACCGACTGGATGCTCAGGCGAGGAAGTCCGGTTCGGTCCGTTTTTCTGCACGTTCTGCTTCCAGATGGGTGCTGAACGCCCCGGGGTCGACATCGTTTGCCTCACGCTCCTGTCGATCGCGAACCGACACGGTGCCTGCCTCGCGCTCGTCGTCACCGACGATCACCATGTACGGGACGCGATCCTCGTGGCCCTCGGCGATCTTGCGGCCGATCGTCCAGTCGCGGTCTTCCACTTCGACCCGGAAGTCGGAGAGCTCCTCGGCGATCTCGTGAGCATACTCCACGTGGCGGTCGGTGAGCGGGAGAATCCGGACCTGCTCGGCCGCGAGCCAGAACGGGAACTTGCCATCGAAGTGTTCGATCAGCACCATGAAGAATCGCTCGTAGCTCCCATAGAGCGCCCGGTGGATCATCACCGGACGATGATCCTCGTTGTCCTCACCGGTGTACGTGAGATCGAAGCGCTCGGGCATCATGAAGTCGAGCTGGACCGTCGGGCCGTCCCACGACCGGCCGAGAGCATCCTCGAAGGAAAAGTCGATTTTTGGGCCGTAGAACGCGCCGTCGCCAGGCTCTACGCCGTGGTCGAACCCGGAGTCCTCGAGGACCGTTGCGAGCTGTGACTCGGCCTGCTCCCAGATCTCGTCGCTCCCCACCGACTTCTCGGGACGCGTTGCCAGATCGCCTGTCGGATCGAGATCGAACGAGTCGAGCACTGCCTCGATCATCTCCAGGATGTCCATCACCTCTGCCTGAATCTG
>CAZEDI010000042.1:0-18901 GCA_964510865.1 uncultured Halobacteriales archaeon | reverse complement strand
CGTAAAATGCCGCGTTCGGTTTGTAAGCCGCAGCGTGCTCGTGAGTCGCGTCGATGATTCGTCTGTTGAACGCCCATCGCGGGAGGTCACGCTCCTGGAGGTGGGTCGGGAGTCGCGCCAGATCCGGGTCCAGCCCGACCGAGACGATGCTGTCGACCGTCGCGATGCGATCCGCGAGCCGATCGAAGAAGTTCATGGGCTACTCTCTCGCGGGTGGGTCACAAGCCTGTCGGGTCCCACACGATCCTGGAGACCGAGTCAGAGCTCGGCTTTGGCTCTGGAGGCGACGTCCGAGACATCGACCCCCTGACGGCGAGCGTACAATAGGGCTGCAGCCTCGACCGTGAGGTCGAGGTCAGCTTGGAGCGTGTTGATACCCGCCACCGCGTCGCGCTTCTCTACACCCGCTGCAAGGAGTTCGTCCAGGACCAGTTCAAATGTCGAGCGATCCTGGAGTAGTGACTCGTCGGGGGTGAAGCCCGACGGGATTTCGATGGTTTCGGGATCGAACTCCGCGACGAGGTCGTCTCCGTCGTGGGAGAGGAGACCACGGCCGGTCGCGAGATCCACGACGCGCTCCGCCTGGTCGGGGGTGAACCAGTCCCGATCGAGCGAGAGCGCGACCACGAACTCGCTCTCACCGACGCGATTCGAACCCTGTCTGCGAAATGGAGCAGCGACGACGACGCGAAGACTCACACCGGGGTCTCTCGGGGCCCCTGCCTAATCCTTGCGATCCACTCGACATACCGATCGATCGGTTTTTGTGCGTCACGAGACTGGATTCGACCATGCAATACCAGGGAGACTCCACACGGCGCCGGACGGGCGGCCGGCGACGAGGTACGCACAAGAAAAAGAAACACGAACTGGGCAGAGGGCCAGCGGAAACTGAGCTCGGTGAGCCGCGAATCCGCGTCATCGAGACCCGAGGTGGGAACGAGAAGCGACGGGCGCTCGCACTCGAGACCGCAAACGTCGCAACGGGAGCGGAGACTGTCGAGGCCGAGATCGAAGACGTCGTCGAGAATCCCGGGAACCCCAACTACGTCAGGCGAAACATCGTGACGAAAGGGGCGGTCATCGAGACGAGCGAGGGTCGAGCGCGCGTCACGTCACGACCAGGACAGACGGGCCAGGTCAACGCTGTGTTGCTCGACGAGTAACGGGGTCAAGAGCCCAAGGACTCGGGAGGTACTGGTTCGTCGGTATATGGAGCTTTGACGAGTCGCTCCCACACCCGTCGCCGAGGGTGTTCCCGGTATCGACCGTCTTTCAGGTCGATTGCGCGGTCCTAGCGACGACTGCGATTCTCAGGGACTCGGCGCAGCTTTCTGCAGTGCTGTCTCGGCGATGTTTCCGCCGTAGTCAGCGCTCCGTGAGAGGGAGTCGACCACGAGCCCGAGCAACTGTGCCTGTGTCGGGTCGAGCTCCCGGAGGAGTTCGTCGATCTCCCGTGCCTGTCGATCGATGTCGAGAATCGCATCACGGGATTCGTTGGCGAGACGTGTCGCCTCTTCCGAGTCGTCGGTAAACAGTGCGTCCATCGCCGTGTTAATCACCTCGTCCGCCTCCGTGTGGAGTTCCTCCAGGGCGACGAGAACGTCCGGCGGGACGTCATCGAGATCGAGCGCCATCTGGCCTATCTTGACTGCGTGGTCGGCTACCCGTTCGAGCTGGCGAGCGCTGGAGTGGTAGTCGAAACACACCTCCCGTGGGAGCCCGAGCTCCTCCGTGGCAGTCGGATCGCGGAGCGTGGCTCGAAAGATACGAGAGACGAGATACCACAGGCGATCCACGTCGCTATCACGTTCGATCACGTCACGTGCGAGGTCGTCGTCATTCTCCGCCAACGCGACCATGACATCTTCGAGCATCGACGTGGCGATGAGACGCATTCGGGTAATGGCGGTGTGAATCGACAGTTCCGCCGAGTCAAGCAGATCCTGCAGGACCACACGACCCGTCGTCTCCTCGAGTACCTCGAGCCCCACGATACTACTCGTGGCATCCCGTATCGCCCGCCGCTGGTCCGAAGAGATACGGTCAGCCTCCAAGGCAATCACGTCGAAGCCACTCACATACATCGTCATGACGGCCCGGACGAGTTCGTCGCCCACCAGCTCCCGTACGTCGAGGGTACCCTCGACGCGGTCTTGCTGGCGATCCGGTGTGAGAACGAGCGTCTCGTCGTCCTCGTGGAATGCGACGGTCGAGCCCCCGCTGACGCCGTTTTCCGTCGCCCACTCCTTGGGGAGCGAAACGGTGTACGTCGAGCCCCCGGTGACCTGGACCTTCCTCGTCTCCATACGCGGGGATCATCACCCCATCACAATAAACCCACCTGAATCTATATATTCATCTCATCTCTCGCCAAAACCGGGCGAGTTGCACCCAGCACGTTCCGCAAATCCGAAAGATTCGTGGACATCATCGCGCGTGCATGCCCACAAAACGAGCGGGAACCGGGAGGAGGCACAAACTTCCACGAAATTCCCCGGATCACTTGGCGAGTCAATTATTCACAACCATATATCTATATAGACATCATAGTGAGATACTTATTTATCGTGAAGCCAGGAACACGTGATGGTACGTGGCCCGGCAGGAGTCACACGGCGACAGTTTGTCAAAACAGTGGGGGCCGTGGGCGGTATCGGAACGGCGGGGTGTATCCAAGAAGTCAACGTCGACAATCCGGGGAATGGAGGCAACGACGTTTCTGGCGAGGTCATCGTCAAAGGAAGCAGCACGGTCTTTCCTATCTCCGACCGAATGGCTGAGGATTTCATGGTCGAATACCCGACTGTGAACGTCACCGTCGACTCGACTGGGAGTGGCGGTGGATTCGAGAACTGGTTCTGTCCGGGTGATGCCGACATCAACGGTGCGTCCCGGCCCATCACCGAGGCAGAGATCGAACAGTGTTCGGGCAACGGTGTGGAGCCCGTCGAGTTTCGTATTGCCGGGGACGCGCTCACTGTCGTCGTCAACAACGAAGCCACGTGGGTAGACTGCATGACGTTCGACGAACTGTCGCAGATATGGCGCGAGGGTGGCGCACAACGGTGGTCCGACGTCAGGGACGACTGGCCCGACAGGGAATTTCGACTATTCGGACCGGCGGAGACCTCCGGGACGTACGACTGGTTCAACCAGAACGTTATCGGCGAGGACATCCGTCACACGGCCGAACACAATCCCAGCGAGGAGGACGAAACCATCGTTCAGGGGATCCGGGACAACGTCGGTGGGATGGGATATCTCGGCTATGCATATTACGCTGCCAACCAGGACCAGGTGAAAGCCGTCGAGATCGAAGGAGAGGATGGTGATGGATGCACGCAGCCCAGCCTCTCGAACGCGAAGGACGGGTCGTATCCGTTAGCACGACCGCTCTTCGTGTACGCTGCAGAATCGTCGCTCCAGCGACCCGAAGTATACGAATTCATGCGGTTTTACCTCAGACGGGCAGAGACAGACGTCATCGAAGACGTCGGGTACGTCCCATCGAGCGAATCCCAGCGGGACGAAAACCTCGAGACGCTGAACGAGGTGAGTGGCCGGTGACGGTGGTAGCGAATCGTTCTACTTACAAACCGGACTTGCGAGGATTCGACCGATGAGTACCGAGTCGCCGGGGACGGATATCACGACCCGGCCGGCCGGGCGAGAAACCCGTGAACGGATGTATCGCTATGTGCTCGGTCTGTGTGCGGGAGTCTCGATACTGGTCACCCTTGGAATCGTTCTGTTGCTCGCCAAGGATGCCGTAGATTTCTTTACCCTCGTCAATCCCGCCGAGTTCTTCCTCGGAACGGAATTCCTGCTCAGCCGTAACGAATTCGGCGTGCTGCCACTGGTCAGCGGGACTCTCCTGGTGACGGTTATTTCCGCGCTCGTAGCGCTCCCGACCGGGGTGGCCGCTGCCGTCTATCTGAGTGAGTATGCCAGCGATCAAGCACGCTCGATCCTCAAACCGGGGCTCGAAATCCTCGCGGGGATTCCGACCGTCGTCTATGGGATTTTCGCGCTCGTGTATGTCACGCCATTTCTTCGAGCACTGGGACTGCCCGTGAATACGTTCAACGTCCTCAGTGCGTCGTTGCTCGTGGGGATCATGATCATCCCGATGGTGTCGAGTCTCAGCGAGGACGCGATGAACGCGGTGCCGGACTCGCTCCGCCGTGCGGGGTATGGGATGGGCGCGACGAAATTCGAGGTCTCGACTGGAATCGTTATTCCCGCTGCAGCCTCCGGCATCTTCTCCTCGTTTATCTTGGCCCTCTCGCGGGCCATCGGCGAGACGATGATCGTGACCATCGCCATGGGAAGCCGCTCTCGGATGATCGAGTTCACCGAACCGCTCGAAAACCTCTTTCAGGGCAACCAGCCGATGACCGCGGCCATGGTCCAGATCAACAGCGCGGACAACGTCAGTGGTCCGGGATTCAAGAGTATGTTTGCGATCGGTCTGACGTTGTTCGCGATCACGTTCCTGATGAACCTCGCGAGCAACCACATCGCGGCACGGTACCGGGAGGAATACGAATGATGGAGGTGACCGACTGATGGCGACGGATCAGGCGGAGGTCTGGGGTGTCGACACCGGCGAGGTGAAACGCCTTCGCGGGAAGGCCTTCGAGGCTGCGTGTCTCGCCGCCACGGCCTTCGGGATCGTCTCGGTACTGGTCCTCCTGCTTTTCGTCGCCCGGGACGCGTTCCGGCCATTCTCTGCAGACACGGGGTGGCTCCTCACCGTCGGCATGACGGTCCTCCTCCCGTTGGGTGCGCTCGCGGCGTACTATTACATCCTTGACGAGCCAGCCGGTGAGGTCGCCTACGTCACGACGGGACTTCCCATCGTAGGTGCACTGCTCACCGGCGGGTTCGCCGTGCTGTTTCTCGAACTCATCTCGGTGCGGGAGTGGTTCGCACTGTCAATCGCGATAGCCGCCTCCATGGCCACGATCAGTATTCACGCGCGACTGCGACCCCATGCGGCACTCGAACGGTTGAGCGTGATCGTCCTCGCACCGATCGTTGCGATTTTTGGCGCACCCCCGGTCGAGGGAGTCCACCTGTTCAACTGGCTGGCAGGGATACTCGATCTCCCGGTCGTACTCTCCCACCGCATCGTGAGCTTGCGCGAACTCGTCCTCATGGCGCCGATTCTCCCGGCGGATTGGCTCCTTGTCATCCTCTCCGTCGCGACGCCGGTGATTGGAGGTGCCGCCTGGTTTGTCGCGACACGCAGGGATTCCAGACGGGCTGGGATCGTCACCGGAGGGCTTGCCCTTCTCGGGGGGAGCCTGGGCGTCTTTTTGGGGCCGCTCATCGGGATCGGTGCCGACGCCTGGGCCCTCCTGGTCGCCTTCGGCGCCGTGCCGCTCGGGGTGTACATCGAGGGCGTCCTCCGGCGACGGGAAGGGACCATTGGCTTGGTATTCCCGATAGTCGCCATCCTCGGCATCGCCGTCGCCGCAATGGTCGTCCGTGTCTTCGGATTCGCCGGGCCCGATCCCTGGTTGGACTGGGAGTTCCTCACCAATGCACACTCGCGGACACCGGAGAACGCGGGCATTTATCCAGCGATGGTCGGGTCGGTCATGATGATCGTGGTGATCGTCGTCGCCACCTTCCCCGTCGGTGTGGGAGCCGCGATCTATCTGGAGGAGTACGCGCCATCGACCGGCTGGGCAGGTCGGCTGGTCACGCTCATCGAGATCAACATCGGGAACCTGGCGGGCGTCCCATCCGTCGTCTACGGGTTGCTCGGCCTGGCGCTCTTCATCCGTATGTTGAACTGGCCCCAGGGATCGGTCATCGTCGGAGGACTCGCCGTCGGGTTGCTCATTCTTCCGATCGTTATTATCGCCGCCCAAGAGGCGATCCGGTCGGTCCCCGACTCGTTCCGCCAGGCCTCCTACGGGATGGGTGCGACACGCTGGCAAACGACCAAACGGGTCGTACTCCCGGAGGCGCTTCCGGGGATTCTGACGGGGACGATCCTGGCCCTCGGCCGGGCTATTGGCGAGACCGCGCCACTCCTGATGATCGGTGCTGCCGCATCGGTACGGCTGGCACCGAACGGATTCTTCGATCTCTTCAGCGCGATGCCGCGACAGATCTTCTCCTGGTCGAGCGAACTCGATCCCGAGTTCCGCCACGGTGTACTCGCCGCAGGGGTCATCACGCTCCTCGCCGTCCTCCTGATAATGAACGCGACCGCGATCGTCATCCGCAACAAGTATCAGCGCCAACGATAACATATGACACAGCACGAAATGACGAGCGACGACTCACCACCGGCTGCCAATGCTGCGTCGAGCACCTCCGAGAGATCGGGGGAGGCCGTTCTTGACCACGACGTCGGCGTCGGTGAGCCAGATGGATCACCGTCACCAGCAGGGTCCGGGGAAACAGTGATCGAGTCGCGCGATTTGAACGTGTACTACGGTGATGTACAGGCACTTCGTGACGTGAACATCGAGATCCCGGAACGGCAGGTCACTGCCATCATCGGGCCGTCCGGCTGTGGGAAGTCGACGTTCCTACGATGTATCAATCGGATGAACGACCTCATCTCCAACGTCCGGATCACGGGGGGACTTACCTTCCGGGGCAAGAACGTCTACGACGAAGACGTCGACGCCGTCGCGTTACGCCGGCGCATTGGAATGGTGTTTCAACAGCCCAATCCGTTCCCAAAGAGCATCTACGACAACGTCGCATACGGGCTGCGCATTCAGGGCCACGACGAGAACGTCGATGAGGCGGTCGAACAGGCCTTACGACGTGCGGCGCTCTGGGAGGAAGTCAACGATCAGCTCGACAAAAGCGCGCTCGATCTCTCCGGCGGACAACAACAGCGCCTCTGCATCGCTCGCGCGATCGCCGTCGATCCCGAAGTCATCCTCATGGACGAGCCCGCGAGCGCGCTGGATCCGATCGCGACGTCCAAAGTCGAAGACCTCATCGACGAACTCGCGGAGGACTACACTGTCGTCATCGTCACCCACAACATGCAACAGGCCGCCCGAATCTCCGACAAAACGGCGGTCTTCCTCACTGGAGGGGAACTCGTCGAATTCGACGACACGCAGACCATCTTCGAAAACCCCGAACACCAACGCGTCGAAGATTACATTACCGGGAAATTCGGCTAACGATGCCCAGAGAAACATATCAGGAGAAGCTCGACGTGCTGCGCGAGGACGTCCTCTATATGAGCGAGATCGTCCTCGAGCGCCTCCGCATGGGTCTGGACGCCCTAGAACAGAAGGACGAGGACCTTGCATGGGAGGTCATCGATGGCGACGACGAGGTGAACCAGCTGTACCTCGACCTCGAGCGGGATTGCATCGACCTCCTGGCCCTCCAACAGCCCGTCGCAGGGGATCTGCGATTCATCGCTGCATCGTTCAAGATCATCACCGACCTCGAGCGGATCGGCGATCTCGCGACCAATCTGGGCGATTATACGCTCGAGGCCGAACGTGACGTCTTCCCGGACGTCGATATCCAGGGAATCGGCGACGAAGTCGTGGAGATGGTCGAAGACGCGATGGTGGCGTACGATGCCGAGGACGCGGATGCGTGCTTCGAGATCGCTGACCACGACGATGACGTCGACGAGTACTGTGCAGCAGCAAGCGAAGTCGTCGTCCGGGACCTGATCGAGCGCGAGATCGACGATGAGACCAGTGAAGCGGAAGTCGAACGCCTCATGGCCGATGTCTCCCGCCTCCTGCTGACGATACGTGACTTAGAGCGCGTGGGTGATCACGCCGTCAACATCGCCGCACGGACGCTCTACATGGTCGAGAACGACGACGAGCTCATCTACTGACCCGACATCGAGTTCGACTCGACATGAACCGCTAGAATGCCTGGGGAGAAGGGAACCCCCTCGTACGATCGAACCGCAATTAGGTCTGCCTGATGGAACACACGGGACAGGGAGCATTCCGGACGGTCGACTCGGTCACGCTCCCGAGAAGCGCTCGACGCACGCCTGATCGGCCATGGGTGCCCATCACGATCACGTCGATATCGGATTCATCGGCATACGCACAGATCTCCTCGTGTGGCGTCCCCCGGGTGACAGTCGTCCGAACGTCGACCTCTGCCTCCGCCGCACGGTCCCCGATCTCATCGACGTCCTCGCGAGTCGCCTGTTCGTGGCGCTCGACGAATTCCTGATCGAGCCCGCCTGCGTCGAATATCCCCCCGATCTCCTGGAGATCGAGAACCCCGACGACGTACAGGAGTGCCCCATACTGGGAGGCGATGTCGATCGCGTGCTCCGCCGCCATCTTCGCATGGTCGCTGCCATCGGTCGGGAGGAGAATCCGTTCGTAGGAGTCGGTCTCCGGGGCGTCCTCGCGAACAGTGATGACGGGCACTGGCGCCTGTCGGAGAACGCGCTCTGCAACGCTCCCGAGGACGATCCTATCGACGCCGGTGAGGCCAGTCGTCCCCATGACGATGAGGTCGACGGTCGCCTGCTCGGCGTACGCCGTGATGTCCGCCGCGGGGGTCCCGTGGCGGATCTCCGTCGTCACTGGAGTATCCTCATCGAATACGGCTGCGGCCTCCTCGAGCGCGGTTTCCGCCCGTTCCGACAGGGGTTGTTCGATCGCGGGAGAGACCGTCTCGCCCCCCGGTGCACCGAGGCCAAAGTTCCGGACGTCGACGATCGACAGGAGGTGAACATCGGCGTCATACGTCTTCGCGATCATACGCGCCTCGCGGGCAGCGCGCATCGAACTCTCACTCCCGTCGATGGGGACGAGGATAGTAGTGTACATTGCCTACACCTGGAACGACGGTCCCTGGCTACTTTTCTATGATGCTCTCCTCGACTGCCTCACCGAAGTGGCGGGCCGTGTCCGCATAGTACACGAGCACCTCGTCACCCGTCTCGAGGTCCGTCACCGATCGTCGCCCGTCCCGGGTCGGGACGCGAATCGTCTCCGCGTTCTGGAGGAGTGTCTCGATGCGGTCCTCGCCACCGTCGGTCTCGACCGTCGCTTCGACACGGAACATAGGCCGCTTCTCGATCTTCACGCGGCCCACGACAGCCTCTCGAGTGGTCCCATCTAGCTCGACGATCTGGACCTCGTCGCCGCTTTTGAGCTCGGAGAGGTATGCCGTCTCCCCACCCGGCTGGCGGACATACGCGTGAACTGCCCCGGCGTTCACGCGGAAGGGTCGAGATGCGACGTACGGGGAGTCGGCGGTTTCGGCATGGACGAAGAAAAGCCCCCGGGACATCGACCCGACGAGCATCCCCTCCTCGTGTTCCATCATGGAGCCGGTGTCGACACAAACCCGGTCGGCGAGGCCCGTGCGCTCGATACCGGTGATCTCCGCCCACTGCAAGTCGAGCGTTTCCCGCTCGGCCGCATCGCGGATGTCGACGGTTGCACGGATGTCGTCCGGCGAATCCGTATCAAGCAACACGGCGTCTGCACCATGTTCGAGCGTCTCGAATGCCGTTTCGGCCTCGTCCGCGGAGGTGACGCCCGCGATTAGGGTCGTTTCCTCGCCGATTCGAGCAATGAGATTCTCGAGCGGGATGATCTGCCAGTTCTCACCGACGACGATCGTGTACTCCCCCTCCAACGCGGCCTCCTCTGCGAAGGCTTCGTAATCCTCATCGAAAATCCGGACGTACGCTCCCTGAGCGTGCTCCCGGCGGAGCGCCGTGAGATCTGCCGACCCGGAAAAGTCAGAGGGAAGGTCGACAGTGCCGTCCCCCTCACCGTCCTTTCCCACGATAACTGCGTCTGGCGTGGCTTTCTCCTCTTCCGCCTCCATGACCTCGACGTCGTCGGCCTGGAACGCCGCGACGTTCACGTCGCCGAGTTCGCGTACCCGTGCGACGTCACTCTCATCGACTACCACCCAGTCGATCCCCGCTTCGAGTCCGGCAGTAATTCGTCGCTTTCGTGCCTCCCACTCTCCCACCTCGTCGTCGGCTTTCAGCCAGACGGAGCGTGTCATCGTTGGTGAAAGCCTCGTCGGGGCTGTCCTTGAACGTGCCGCTTATCGGACGCTACGCGCATCTGAGTGGAGTGTCTGAGACGGATCGTGGGAGTTCCACAAGCGAACCGGCTGTTCAGGCTTCCACCGCGAGTCCCGCCCGCTCCGCGGCGTCCGTCGCATCGGCGTCGTCGTGGATCACCGCATGCACGGCTCGGGTAATAGCCTCGGGGTCGTCGTGCTGGAAGATAGATCGACCCATCGAGACACCGTTCGCACCCGCGTCCATCGCCCCTCGGACCATGAAGAGGGTCTCCGCGTCGGTCCCCTTCGAGCCACCCGCGATCACGACGGGAAGACGCGTCGACTCGACGACGTGTTCGAAACTCTCTGCGTCACCAGTATACGAGGTCTTTACCACGTCGGCACCGAGTTCTTCGGCCAACCGGGCGGCGTGACCCACGGACTCATGGAAATCATCGTCCGTTGGATCGATGGACGGGCCGCGAGCATAGGCCATCGCAACAACCGGCATCCCGAAGCGACTGGCTTCGCTCGTGACATCTCCCAGTTGCGTGATCTGGCCAGGCTCGTGGTCGGATCCGACGTTGATATGGAAGGACACTGCGTCTGCCCCGGCCCGGATGGCATCCACCACGGTCGCGCTCGGGCGCTTGTCTTCTTCGTCCGGCCCGATCTCCGTCGACGCATTCAGGTGAACGATGTACCCGGCACCATTCTTGTTCGGGTGGACACGGGATGCAATCCCTTTCTGGGTGAGGATCGCGTCAGCACCACCACGGGTGATGCGATCGATGGTTCGTTCGATGTTCTTGAGCCCTTTCACGGCACCCATCGTGATGCCGTGATCCATCGGGACGATGAGAAACCGGCCCCCTGTCCCGATCCGGGCGAGGCGGGCTCGTGTACCGGCAGTCATGGTGTGTGAGCGTGTGGCACCTCGCGTTATGTGCGTTCCGGTTCCGCGCGTTTTGCCGCGCCGCGATCGGCGCCCGCCGCCAGCTCAGTTGCCTTCGACTCCAGCCGACTGGCGACCGTCGAAACCGGGTCGTTCTGTTCGTGTCCCTGTGCGACGATGTCGACGAGCGCGGATCCGACAATGATACCGTCAGCCCCCCCAGCGACGATCCGCTCGGCGTGCTCGCCACTCGTAATACCGAATCCGACAGCAGTCGGGACGTCCCAGTCACGCAGACGGGCGAGGCTTTCCCCGGTCTGCTCGGACACGTCAGATCGAGCGCCTGTCGTGCCGAGACGTGCCTGGACGTACACGTAGCCGGAGACCTCCTGCCGGATGCGGGCTAGCCGATCACTCGTGGTCGTGGGTGCAACAATGAAGATGAGATCGAGCCCGTGCGCATCGCAGGCCGTCCTGAGCGGGCCTGCCTCCTCCGCCGGGAGATCGGGGACGATGAACCCATCGAGTCCAACCGCTGCCGCCTGCTCGACGAATGGCCCTGGACCGTCGTCCTCACCGTACTGGTAGATGAGGTTATAGTACGTCATGCAAACGAGGGGGGCCGAGACGTCGAGGTCGGTGACGAAGTCGAAAAACCGATCCGGTGTCATTCCCGCATCGAGAGCCCGGACAGTCGCCTCGTGAATCGTGGGGCCGTCTGCGATCGGTTCCGAAAAGGGAAGGCCCAATTCGATGATATCAGCGCTACCACGCTCCAGCGCCTCGACATACGCGAGCGAGGCGTCATAGGTGGGATCGCCGACTGCGAGGTACGGAATAAATGCTGGCCCATCAGCGAATGCCTCGGCAATGCGACTCTCGTCCGGGGCCATGCTACATCGCCCCCCGGAAGACGTCCATGTCCACGTCGACATCGAGGTCTCGCTTCTCGGTTT
The DNA here is from genome assembly GCA_964510865.1 of uncultured Halobacteriales archaeon. GTDB lineage: Archaea > Halobacteriota > Halobacteria > Halobacteriales > Hikarchaeaceae > CAZEDI01. Next base: position 7,036 of record CAZEDI010000042.1, on the reverse strand, counting down.
CCTCGATCACGGTTTCGAGATCTTTGTCGCCACGGCCGGAAACGTTGACGATCACGAGCTCCCCAGCGTCGGCTGGGTGTTGCTCCAAGTACGCGAGGGCGTGGGCACTCTCGAGCGCGGGAATGATTCCCTCAGTCCGCGACAGGCGGTGAAACGCCTCGAGCGCGGCGTCGTCTCCGACCGTTCCCGGCGTGACTCGACCCTCCTCAACGAGATAGGCAAGTTCGGGACCGACGCCTGCGTAGTCTAATCCCGCGGAAACGGAGTGAGATTCGACGATCTGTCCATCCTCGTCCTGCAAGAGGCGTGTTCTGGCGCCGTGGAGGACGCCCTCCTCGCCCGTTGACAGCGAGGCAGAGTTCGGGGCGACACCCGCATCCTCGTCAACGCCGAGGCGACTTCCGCCCGCCTCGACAGCCAACAGGTCGACCGCCTCGTCATCGACAAAATGGGTGAATGCACCCATCGTATTCGATCCACCGCCCGCACACGCGATAATCGAGTCGGAGAGTCGACCCGCCGTCGCCTGGATCTGCTCACGTGCTTCCTCGCTGATGACCGCCTGGAAGTCACGAACCATCGCGGGGAAAGGGTGGGGACCGACGACGGAGCCGATGACGTAGTGCGTCGTCTCGACGGACGTCGCCCAATCCCGCATCGTCTCCGAGATCGCTTCCTTCAGCGTCCCGCGGCCAGTCGTCACTGGATTCACCGTCGCACCGTTGAGCCGCATTCGGAAGACGTTGGGACGTTGCCGGTTGATGTCGGTTCGGCCCATGTAGATCTCACACGGCATATCGAGGTGCGTCGCGGCCATCGCGGTCGCCGTGCCGTGCTGTCCCGCCCCGGTCTCAGCGATGATTCGCTCCTTGCCCATGTACTTCGCCAGGAGGACCTGCCCGAGGGCGTTGTTGAGCTTGTGTGCCCCACCGTGGACGAGATCCTCGCGCTTGAGGTAGACCTCGCGATCGTACCGGTCACTCAATCGATCCGCCCGCTGGAGCGGGGTCGGGCGTCCACCGAAATCACGCAGTCTGCGACGGAATTCGTCGCAGAAGCCGTCCTCGTTCGCGAGGACGTATCGCTGGTATGCGTCGTCGAGCTCCTCGATCGCCGGCATCAGCGCCTCGGGGACGTACTGCCCCCCATACGTACCGAAGGTCGCATCTGAACTCATGGTCGTGTCAGGTCCTCCGTGATCGCGGTCACGGTGTCCAGACCATACCGACCCCCGTCACCTGTATCCGCCGGTTCCACACCGGCCATAATAGCACTACCCACGAGCAAGCCGTCCGCTCCGGCGTCGCGCATCCGACGAACGTCCTCCTGCGTATGAATCCCGCTCTCGGCGAGTAGTGTCACGTCGTCGGGAACGGATGGGGCGATCGATTCGAACGTTTCGAGGTCGACCTCGAGCTTCGCGAGGTCGCGATTGTTCACGCCCACGATGTCCGCGCCCGCGTCAATTGCTCTCTCGAGCTCATCCAGCGTGTGGACCTCGACGAGTACCTGAAAGCCCCGATCTCGCGCGGCCACAAGCATCTGTTCGAGGTCGTCCCCGTCGAGAAATCGTGCGATAAGCAGTACTAAATCGGCCTCGACGACATCGAGGTGCGCCGGCCGGAGCAGGAAATCCTTGCGGAGGACGGGGACGTCTACTGCGGATCGAACCCGCTCGAGTGCCCGTGGCGAGCCCCCGAAATGGTCCGGCTCAGTCAGCACCGACAGTGCCATCGCTCCGCCCGCAACCATCGCCTCCGCGAGATCGACTGCATCCGCCTCGCGCTCGCCCTCCGTCGTCGGACTGGTCGGCTTCACCTCTGCGATCAGGGGCATACGATCGTCGTCTTCGGCCGCTGCGACTGCAGTGTGGAAGGATCGAGCGGTGACCGACACGCGCGCGCCACCGGAGCGTGCCTCCGCTGCCTCGAGGATGGACTGGACCGGCGGGGCTACATCCCCCCTAGAGTTCATTATTGTACATCCACGTACTCATTTGTACATAAGGCTTGCGTCACCGACCGAAGGTTCAACGGCGTGGACGAGGTAAAGCATCGCATGAAGGAGGCCGGCATCTTCGCGAGGGAGTTTTCCACGCTTGGGCGATGGGTCCAGGTCGGTGTCGCCGCCGGACGCGTCATCAGCGTCTCGTTTCCGCAGTCCCCGGACGAGGAGGCCACGGAAACCCTCGAACTCCTCGACCGAATCGAATCGTACCTCGCCGGCACGCCAGAGACGTTCGAAGACGTCACCGTCGCGCTTACCGTCCCCACGGATCACCGACGCGTCTTGGAGCTGCTCAGGGACATTCCGTACGGAGAGACGATCCGTCTCGAGCGGCTCGTCAAGATGACTCCGATGCTCGATTCAGCGGATGACGATGACAGAGAGCGTGTCCGGCACGCCCTGACTGGCAACCCCGCACCACTCCTGATCCCGGATCATCGAGTCGAGGACACACACGGGGCGACCCCGCCGGATGTGGCGGCTGCGTTGCGCGCAATCGAGGCCGGTGAGGGCGATGGGTAAGCCGGTCCTTCTCGACGTCGATCCCGGATGTGACGACGCGGTACTGCTCGCACTCGCCATCGCGAGGGACGACGTGGACATCGTGGGTGTGACGACTGTCGCGGGGAACACGGCACTGCCCGATGCGACGCGGAATGCGCTCTCCGTGCTCGAACGACTCGATCGGCCCGACGTTCCCGTCGTCCCAGGCTGTGATCGCCCGATCGTCCGTGCACTGGAAACAGCCGAAGACATCCACGGGACCGGCGGGCTGCCCGAAAGGCCGACCGAGCCGACGATCGAACCGGAAGACACCGACGCCGTTTCGTTCCTCCTCGAGCAATCCCGGACCGTCGACGATCTGACGGTCATCGCGACGGGACCGCTCACGAACATCGCGGTTGCCCTCGCGGTCGATCCCTCACTCCCACACCGCATCGATCTCGCAGTGATGGGTGGCGCGGCCCAGGTTGCTGGGAACGTGACGGACGCGGCCGAGTTCAACTTCTATGTCGATCCAGAGGCGGCGGCGAGAGTGGTCAGGGATGCCTCGCCACGAATAGTTGGCCTCGACGTGACCCAGCGGGCAACCCTACCACCTGCGCGGATCGAATCGTTAGTCACTCGCGGCGAGCCACTCCGCTCCATCGCTGGCTGGCTCGCCTATACTGCTCCGGGGACAATCCAGCGAGAGGGGATCGATGAACCTGTCCCGTTGCACGATCCCGTCGTTCTCGTCGATCTCCTGGACGGGGTCCTGACGTACGAATCGACCGCGCTCCAGGTCGATCACACGAGTGGCATCACGCGTGGCGCACTCACCTACGATGACCGAGACGGGGGCAAGCCAGCGACAGCACTTGCCGTCGATATCGACGTCGAGTACTTTCGGACAGCAGTGTTCGACGCCGTGGAACGACTGGCATAGCGGACTCGTTCGCACCCCCAAACTGCCGGTCCCGGAAACGTTTTCACCGGATCGCGCCAGGGTGGCCCATGGACATCGATCTCGATGACGCCGAAAAGTTCGTGGGACTCGGCCACACGTTCGAATCACACGCGCCCGATCCCGTCGACTGGCCCGTTCTCTGGCTCGAACCAGACGAGACAGTCATTCCCGAGGACGAAACGGTCCTGATCACTCCGGAGGTCGAGAAAGTCGGGATCGGTCCGGAACTCACGGCGGTCGTCGGCGAACGTCTCTGGCGGCCATCCGAGGAGGAGGCGGCCGCAGCTATCGCAGGGTATACGATTTCGAACGACGTCAGTGCGGTCGGGAAATGGCCCGGACACCCGAATGAAACGACGGTAAACAGGGCGTACAAGATGTTCCCTACGTACCGTCCCGTACTCACGGAAGCTGTGGAGATGAGCGTGGAAGAGGCAAGCGATCTCCGCGTCGAGGCGTTCATCGACGGCGAGCAGGTGGCGGATGCCTCCACCACGGAAATGCGGTGGTCGATCCCGGAAATGCTCGTCGAGGTCGCAACCGTGATGCCACTGCACGAGGGTGACATGGTCGCGCTCGGCGAACCCCATAGCGAGAAAGTCATTGAAGACCAGGGTGAGGTGACCTGTCGGATCGAGGGAATCGGCGACCTCACGAACCCGATCACGCGGGACGAGAACTAGGAACCCGACGGAGATTCGTCTGGACGAAGCCCTCTCGACAGCGAGTAGTTCGTATCAGAGTGCATGTGTTCTCTCTCAGAATTCACTGCATGGCTAAGGTTCCTCCGAGTACCAGTGAGCAGTAATCGAATACCCAGGGATACCTCAGACCGAAGCCTTATCCAGTCGGATTTTCTACTCTGAAGCGTGAGTTGGAACCCGGACGACGAGAATCCGTTCGACGACATCTTTGACGGGAGTACGCCACCGTCGAATCCGACAGCAAGCGACGAGATGGAACCCGTTGACGTCCACGAGTACGACGAACAGATCATGGTCGTCACTGACATTCCCGGCATCGAAGAAGAGGACGTAACCCTCCAGTGTGATGGCCGAACCCTCTCCATCTATGCTTCGACGGGGACCCGACAGTTCGTCGCCACAGTGTCCCTCCCCGCGTATGTCGACGAGGAATCCGTCCAGGAACGCTACAACAACGGCGTTCTCGAAGTTACGCTGGACCGCGCACCGGATCCCGCGAATATCGGATTCTATTGAGCGACTACTCTACCGTCTATTCTCCTTCGGTCATTTCATCAGCATGCTGTCTCGGTCCGTGATCCTATTCCTGAACCGTGATCCACGCCGCCTGTAAGGATCCCTCGTCTCCGACGCGTTCGCAGTCCGCTTTACCGTGAACCGAATTCCACACCCAGTCCCTCGTGGACGACGAATTCGAGCGCGTTCACGACATAGTGAGCGACGATCACGACCCAGAGACTTCCGGTGACGACGAACGCTGCAGCGAGGGCAAAGCCGAGCACTCCTGCGACCAGAACGCCACCGGCCCCCTGGAGGCCATGTCCGAGACCGAACGCGATTGACGAAAGGACGGCGAGTCCCCAGATCGGAAGATCATACCCCGCGGAGAGACCGCCGATCAGCGCGGCGCGAAAGAGAAACTCCTCGACAGCGGCGATAAGCGGTAGCGCGATGAAGAGGAGGAGTCCCCACTCCACTCTCGATTGTGGCGCGAGGAGCTCCCGGAGACGCTCGTCCGCGTCGACGCCCAGCCGTCTCGCCGTGACAGCCCCGGCCTCGTTTGCGAGATAGACCGTGAAGCCGATTACGGCCCCTGGAACAAGTGCGTCGATGATGGATCCGGAAAGGCCGAGCGCTGACGCTGGAACCTGTGCGTACCAAGTGATCGCCACGAGCGGGAATCCCACGAGGCCCTGGGAGATGACGGCATCGACGAGGAGGGTTCGCGAGTCGAGGTCCGCCAGTCGCCGACTACGGGATCCGTCGTCGGGTGATTCTGCATCCACCGTGATCGAGTCGATCGATTCTTCGCGATCCTCGTGACGGACATCTCCAGATACGGTCTGTTGGTCGTCTGTCGTCGCACGTGACTGCCGGTCACTGTCTCGCGTGGGATGTGACGCCTCCTGTGAGCGCTCCTCGGTAGGCATCACGACCGACCCGGACGTGGCCCGCGCCAGTGCAAGGAAGACGACCGTCACGAGGACGACTGCACCCGCGAACAGACCCCACCGCGTCGGCATCATCCACGCCTACGAGACACCCCGGGAAAAAGACCGAGGACCGAGGATGCAGCAGGCCCATAGAACGAACGAGCTCGCTGCTCGATGTGAAGAGCTACCCGAAACCCGTGCGCTCGAAATAACTAAACGGAGAGATTATTGCGGGCTTGGACTGCCCGCGCCCTGGCCGACCTTCTGCTCGAGTGCCTGCCCGGTGATCGACTTCAGGCGATCGACCAACGAATCCTTCTCGACCACGTCGTCGTCGAGGGCCACGTCGAGTACCTCGGAAATGTGTGAGACGGGGATGATGTCGACCATCTCCTCGTACTCCTCCTCGATCATAACGTCCTGTTCGTTGGCCTTCGGGATGATGACCTTATTCATCCCGGCCTTCGCCGCGGCCTCAATCTTGTGGGTTACACCACCGACCGGGAGGACGTCTCCACGGACCGACAGTGATCCCGTCATCGCGATGTTCTGCGCGACCGGGACGTTCTCGAGTGCGGAGATGACGGCTGTGGCAACAGTAATCGAGGCGGAGTCGCCGTCGACACCTCCTTCACCCACCTGGACGAATTGGATGTGGATGTCCCGCGTCGATATGTCCTCGTCGGAGAATTTCTTGATGATGGCAGAGACGTTCTGGACGGCCTCTTCAGCCATCTCTTTCAGCTGACCGGTGGCTATTACGCGACCCTCTTCTTGGCTGTGTGAGGGTGTCACTTCCGCCATCACAGGGAGGACGATACCGGAGTCCTCCCCCATGACGGCCAGGCCGTTGACCCTGCCGACGACCTCCCCATGCTCGACGGTGAGCTCGTAGTCCTTGCGACGCTCGATGTAGTCGTCCGCGAGCTGCTGTTCGATCGAGCGCGAGCGCTCCTTGGCCTGGAGGACGTGATCCCTGAGGACTTCATCGGCGCCCTCGGCGCGGGCGATGTCCCCAGCGACCCGTACCAATCCACCGAGTGACCTGAAGCCCAGCGTGAGATGTCCCTTTCGACCGGCGCGGCGGCGGGCTTCGAGGATGACCTCCTCGACGGCTTCTTCGGCGAAGTGGGGGAGGCGTCCATCCTTCTCCACTTCCTGTGCGACGAAGCGCGCGTACTTGCGGCGCATCTCGGGGTGGTCTTGGATGGTGTCATCCATGTACACCTCGTACCCATAGCCCTTGATACGGTTCCTGAGCGCTGGGTGCATGTTCTCCATCGCGTCCAGGTTCCCCGCGGCGATCATGATGAAATCCGTCGGGACAGGTTCGGTCTGGACCATGGCGCCCGAGGATCGCTCGGATTGGCCCGTGATCGAGAACTCCCCTTCCTGGATCGCCGTCATCAGCTTCTGCTGGGAGCGGATGTCGAGCGTGTTGA
>CAZEDI010000041.1:0-19473 GCA_964510865.1 uncultured Halobacteriales archaeon | reverse complement strand
GTCGACCGGACCGTCGAGTTACGAGATGGCAAGATCGTGAATGACTGATTCTACGGATCGTCGTGATGGCCACTCGAGGAGTGACAAGTCATCTACACGCGCGCGAATCATTGGCGTCCTTGGCCTATCCATCAAGCGCATTGTCGGGGGCGTCCATCACGCACCATCGCGCCAGGTGGGGCTGACTGTCGCCGGTGTCGCATTTCCGATCATCCTCATGCTCGTCGTCACGAGTGTCAGTCTCGGACTCGCGGCGGATACGACCGTCCAGAGCGACGACGTCGACTTCTGGATCGTCCCCGAATCGGGTGCATCGAGTTCCGTGGTCTCGGTCGATGGCCCACAGTTCGGGCAGACCCACCGTGTTGCAGCCCGTCTGTCCGGCCGGCAGGGTATCGACCACGCGACGCCCGTCCTTGTAGACGTCGTACGCGCGCGGTCGCAGGCGAAGCCGAACGGGACGTACGTCCTAGCCGTCGGCATCATTCCCGCCGATCAGCCAGTCGAGATCGCCGGCGTTTCGACAGCAGGACTCACGCCTGGCGACCCTGTGTACGCGAACGGGACGTATACTGGCCCCCGGCCGAACGAAACTGTGCTCTCAGGGGGAGCCAGCGAACTCCTTGAGGCACACGCCGGCGATTCGATCTCGTTCCAGACTGCCGGCACGACGCAGTCGGTGACTGTGATGAACGTCTCGAGGGACGGGGGGAGCGGCCTCACCAGCGTCCCCGTCGTGTTGCTTCACCTGGGCGCGTTGCAAACGGTTCTCGGGAGCACCGAGCACGATCGGGCGGACCAGATTCTCGTGAAGACGAGCGAGCCAGGTGTTCGGGCCTCGCTGGAACGTGTCTACCCGCAGTCGCTCGTCGTCTCGAGGGGCGGCCTCGGCGCAGATCGCGTCCTTGCCTCTGACTTGCCCCTCGCCGTCGCGCTCGCCGCACTCGTTGTTGCCGTCGTCGTTGGCGTCCTGTTCGCGGGGAGTACGATGGGGTTGGCCATTGCCGCCGACACCGAAACCAGGGCCATCCTCACCGCGATCGGATTCTCGCGCGGGAGCCGTGCACTGCTCGTCTCGTCCGAGACACTGATCCTCGCGGTATGCGGGGGTGTGGTTGGAAGCGTCGTCGGGATCCTGAGCCTCCCTGTCGTCGACGCCGTGGCGAGAGAGCTGTTCGGGTTTGCCGTCACCCACTTCCACCCATTCTTGGTGGCGTACGGACTGGGGGTGGCCCTCGTGATCGGCATGGCGACCGTCCCGTACGTTCTCTTCCTGGGTGGGCGGACCGAGGGAATGGGGGGCCTTCGGTGATCCGTCGCCTGCGTGCTGCTGGCGGGATCGCCCTCGCCCAGCTCGCCCACTATCGTGTCCGGACGCTCCTCTCGATCGTCGCTATCGCGCTCGCGGTGCTCTCGATGACGCTCCTCGGGAGTGTCGGGGTCGGCGTCCTGGAGACTGGCGCGGAGACGTTCGACGCGTCGGGTCGGGACCTCTGGATCACAGGCGGTCCCATGCAGCTCTCCCCTGGCGTCGGCGGATTCGAGAACAGGATCACGGGCGCACACGCCATGCAAGACGAGATCCAGGCTATCCCGGGCGTGGAAACCGCCGTTCCGATGGCCTTCGGGACCGTCTACGCCGGGACCGATCCATTTGGCCTTGAGTCCGTGGTCGGCGTTGGTGTCCCGGGTGCGGGTGGCTCGTCCGTCACGATCTCGAATGGGTCCGGATTCACACGGGGGGACGTTCACTATGCCGATGGATCCTACGGCGGGCCGATGACCCACGAGGCGATCATCGACGAACGGACCGCCGCGATGTTCGACCTTGCCGTGAATGATTCTCTCTATGTCGGGGGAACGCTCGCCAATGCGCGTGCCAACGAGTTTACGGTCGTCGGTGTCTCACCCACGTTCTCTCGCTTCCTCGGGACGCCGACCGTGACCGTCCCCCTCAGCGAGTTTCAGGAGATCACCGGAGCGACGGGAAGTGATCGAGCGACCCTCCTTACCGTGTCCGTCGAGTCGGGCGCAAGCGTCGATGGCGTCGCGACGAGGATCGCCAACATGTACCCCGAGTACGAGGTTCGTACCAATCGGGAACAGCTCTCCACGATCGTCGGGCGACAGGCACTCGTCCTGGCGAGCGCGGGCACCCTCGTCTTGCTCTCGATCGTCGCGGGACTCGCTTTGACGGCGAACGCCCTGGCACTCGTCGTCTACCAACAGCGGGCCGAACTATCGGCGGTGCTCGCCTCGGGCGTCTCCTCGGGAACGCTCATGCTCGTCGTCGCGATACAGGCACTGCTGCTGGGCACGATCGGTGGTGGTATCGGTGTCATCCTGACTGGGCCGTTCGGCATGGGGCTCGAGTACGTTGCCGCGACCGTCGTCGGCTTCGATGACCTCGTCAGGACGCCACTCGTCGTCCTCGCGGTCGGGTTTGTCCTCGCCCTCGGGATGGCCCTCCTGGAGGCACTCTTCGCGGCGTGGCACGTCTCCCGCATCGGTCCGCTCGATGGCCTCGAGCCGTGACAGTATGGGTGATAGCCTCGACGAAACGCCGGCGTTAAACCGTCACGGCTAGTAGGAATCCGCTAATGAGCCACGAGACGCGGTCCGAGGGTGATCTCACCAAGACGGGGATGGCCCTCCGCCACGACCGCGAGTGGGATTACGAACTCGACCGCATCGTCGACGCGGTCGACGACCGCGACGCGGAGACGGTGGGGCTCCAGTTCCCCGAGGGATTGAAACGACGAGGGCCTCGCGTCGCCGACGACCTCCGCGAGCTCCTGCCCGACGACGTGACGGTGATGCTCTCCGGACAGCCGTGCTACGGCGCCTGCGACCTCGATACCTTCCTGCTGAAACGGACGGACGTGTTCGTCCACTTCGGACACTCCCCCATGAAGGAGTCCGAGAAGATCATCTACGTCCCGCTGTTCTCGAACGTCGACGTCTTCCCGATCATGGAGGAGTCGCTGGCCGAACTCGACGATCCCGCGACGGATTCGGACGTGGGTCTCGTCACGACGGCCCAGCACATGAACAAGTTCGACGAGATGCGCAGCTGGTTGGAGGAGCGGGGGTACGAGGTTCACACCCGGCGGGGCGACGAGCGGCTCACCCACGAGGGCCAGGTGCTCGGCTGCAACTACGCCTCGGCGGCCGTCGACGCCGACCAGGTGCTCTACGTCGGCGGCGGGAAGTTCCACCCGCTCGGGCTGGCGATGGAACACCCCGACAAGAAGGTCGTCATCGCCGACCCCGTCAACAACGTCGTCACCGTCGCCGACACGGAGAAGTTCATGAAGCAGCGCTACGGCGCCGTCCACCGCGCGATGGACGCCGAGGAGTGGGGCGTCATCTTCTGTACGAAGATCGGACAGGGTCGCTGGGACGTGGCCCAGGAAATCGTCGAGAACAACGACGCCGCGTACCTGCTCACGATGGACGAAATCACGCCGGATCGCCTCACGAACTTCGGCCTCGATGCATACGTCAATACCGGCTGTCCACGCATCACGACCGATGACGGCCCACAGTTCAAGCAGCCGATGCTTACTCCCGGTGAGTACAAGATCGCGATCGGCGAGAAACCGCTCGCCGACCTCTCCTTCGACACCTTTCATGGCACCTGGTAAGCTGTCACGGAGTCCACCCGAAACTTTCTAAAACCCAGTGACAGCGAAAGGATAAAACGAAATTTTGTGTTATCGGCTTTTTAATCGGGGTGTGGGGTGAATCACCGGGTATGCCACTGAATCCCCGCATTGTGGCTGTCATGGCAAGTATCGTCGTGGTGACTGTCAGCGCTGTCGGCCTCTCCTACGTCGCAGGGGCCGGTCCGTTCCAGAATGCGCCAGCACCGGAGCTGACCGACTTCGAGACAGTCGGCGCAGAATGCGCCACGGATAACGGAACAGGGCTCAACGTCGAGGTGGTCCCGGGCGACGGCGAGACCTACGTGACGATCGACGGTGCTGCCACGGTGCCGGACCTCGCTCACGAGCTTGACAACGCCAGCGTCGAGCGCACCGGACAGTCGAACTACACGTTCTCCGTCGAGTCGATTGACGCCGGGAACGGATCGATGGGTGCGATGTGTGTCGGCGTCATCGAGTACACGGCCGACCTGACGATTCCGGAGGACGCGAACGCCACCTTCAGTGTGGCTATCGTCGAAGACGGTGACCAGATCGCCATCGTCCAGAACGGCCTGGACGGCTCAGGCCTGGAAGCCGAGTCGGGCGCTGCTGACGGCGACACCTAAAGCGTCGATAGGTCGGCGTCTATTCCGTGAACCTGACGGAGCGATTCCCCTGGGTTTCGCCCGGTCAGAGCTCCGAGATGACCTCCTCCGCGAACTCCGAGAGGACCCCCCGCACGTCTCGTCCGCCGTGACGGACGTTGATCATGACGTGATCGACCCCACGGTCGTCCATTGCCTGGAGTCGCTCGCGGAACCACTCGACACCAGCCGCGTAGCCCTGGTGAATCGGCTCGCCCGACGCGGACGGGTCGGTATCGAGGTCGACGTGCATCACCTGCACGTAGGGGTCATCCGTCAACGTGCGGTATTCGCCGAGTGCGTCGTCGATACCTGCGAGATCGCGCTGGTAGAAGACCCACCCGTCACCGTGTTCCGCGATCCACTCGAGTGATTGGCCGGCGTACCCAGTGACCAGCAGCGGAAGTGCCTCGGTCGTCGGCTTCGGGAGGAGGTCCAGGCGACCGTTTGTGACGCCATACGTCGAATCGAGCTGAGGGAACTCCTCGGCCCATGCCTGACGGATGATGTGGACACTTTCCCGGAAGCGCTCCGTCACCTCCTCCTCGGAGACGCCGAACGCTGGAAACTCGGGCGGACGATCCCCACTCGCCACCCCCAACACGAGGCGGCCGTCCGAGAGTCGGTCGACCGACGCGGCCGCCTTCGCGACGTGGAGCGGATGCCTGATTGGCAGGACGATCGCGCCGGTTGCGAGCGCGATGTCGTCGGTATGGGCTGCGACGTGGCTGAGATAGACCCACGGATCGTACACCTGGCCGGCGTCACCGAAATCCGGCCAGAAGAGCGGCACGTCGCGGAACCACAGGGCATCGAAGCCGAGATCCGCAGCGAGGTTCGCCAATTCGAGTTGATCCTCCATCGGTGGTATACCGGCCTCGGAGGTAGTGATCGGGAAGAACAAGCCAACGGAGAGATCGCCATCAAACATCCGTCGGTAGCCGCGGTTCGCGTGATCGGTCATCGGTCGGTCCAGCCGGCCCACCCACGTAAACGACTCGAAAGCGGGCAACGCCCCCGGCGGCTCATGAACCGATCAGCGCAGGAGCACTGAAATCCCACTCGCTGCACACAGGACTAAGGGTCGAGTCACCGTATGGTTCGATATGGCACGTGAAGTCAAACTGAACCAGCTCGATCAGGTCCTCGACGACTTCCACTACCCCGTGGCCAGAGAGCGTCTCCAGGAGGAAACGTCCGACGTGACCCTCTCACTGGCGGATGGCACGGAGAACCTGGGAGGTATCATCGCGGGCTCGAACGAGGATACCTTCGACTCCGTTGACGACGTCCAGTCAGAGGTCATGAATCTGCTCCCCCGACACGCGGTCGGCGAACCGTTCCAGTCGGAAGGAGATGGGTGAACTACGCTGCTCGGGACCGATACCCTCAGGGACATCCGCCCCGGACGGTGGCACGATGGGATCGAGGCGGAGCCTCGAACGACGGCTCTCGACCCTCCAGGGATTCACGGAGCCCCGGGTCGACCTCGAGCAGTACCCGACACCGCCTGCGATCGCCGCGCACCTGCTCCACCTCGCGGACCTCCACGGTGATCTGCAGGGGGTCGTCATCGATCTCGGAGCTGGGACGGGCATGCTGGCTCTCGGTGCCTCGATTCGAGGTGCAGATCGTGTTGTCGGGATCGAACGCGACTCGCGTGCGATCGACGACGCTCGGGAGAATACACGTCGCCTTGCAGCAGACCTCGGAGACGACACTGAACTCGGACGTGTCTCATGGGTACGAGGCGATGCGCATGATCCGCCACTGTGCCTTTTGGACGCGACACGACGGGACGTGACGGTCGTGATGAACCCACCGTTCGGGGCCCAGGACGGGCGCGTTCACGCCGACAGAGAGTTTCTCGAAACAGCGTCCCGGGTTGCGGGCGTCTCCTACTCGATCCACAATGGGGGCAGTCGAGCGTTCGTCGAATCGTTTGCAGCCGATTACGGGGGGTCAGTCACACACGCGTTCTCGGTCGAGCTCGATCTCGATCGACAGTTCGACTTCCACGAGCGTGCACAGGAGACGATCGACGCGGAGGCGTTCAGAATCGAGTGGTCTCCAGGACAGGCTGCGCACTGACTATTGGTACGTTTCGCGACTCGCGATCCGCACCCGGGTCCCGTCATACGTCGCGAAGATGTGACGCCCCTCTCGCACGAAGTCGATTCCTTCCATCGTGACCGATCCTCCCGGTTCGGGAATATCCCGCGTGGTTACGACCGACCCGTTCCGGAGGAGATCGAGCACGAACCCGCTGTCCCCCGCACGAATGCCGATTCGGTAGCCAGCGAGTCGTGGCTCCGCGACCGCTCGCTCCGCGGTGTGCGCGAGTGTCCAGTTCCCCGCGGGCGGTTCGAGGAATACGACGTAGGTGGTCGGCCCTCCCTGGGCGGACCAGCCCCGGCGGAGTGCTCGAATCGTTTCCCGCCAGCCGACCCCGCCGACGTGGACGCGGACTTGGCCCTGGAACGCGAGTCGAGATGTCGAGGCCATGGTCGTCCAGAGATGGCGGTCCTCGCTGACGACGATCACCCCACTCGTTCTGACGGTCGTGGTCTCACCGAGGAGGGATAGGTTCACGACACTCACCATCCCGTTCGTCACGTTCTCGGCGTACGTGACAGTGTAGTCGCGGACGTCGAAGGACACGTCACCCGGGACGTCCCGGTCGTCGATGGTCACGACGCTTGCTGGGACCGCGACGATCGCGGTGAATATGACGGGGAGCACGATGAGCATGATCGCGAGGTCGCGTCGGCTCATATCCCCGAACAGGGGACGCGCTCCACCGAAGACGACACCCCCGCCAGCCACTATCACGAGGACGAGGAGCGTCGCATCGACAAGCGAGAGAGCCCCGAGAGGCGTGGCCAGGGCAGGGAGTTCGGCAGGCGCAGCGAAGCCACGCCACGCGAGCCAGCTACCTCCGAGGATGGCGAGCGCGACGAGGGCGACTCGGCGAACAGTGAGCCACGCGGGGAGTGCACGGTCGCTGGCCCGTACTGCGAGGACGACGACGACCCCGAATACGATAACGAGCCACAACCCCATTAGCCGGTACAGGACATACGAGTTATTCCCGCGATACCACCAGATGATCCAGAGGTTCATCGCGATCCCTACGAGGATGGCGCCCGCCCAGAGCCGGGCCGCGCTTACCTGTATCCGCCGTCGTCTGAACACCAAGACACCGATGAGGGCACCGAGGAGGATACCGAAGAGGTGTCCCTGGATCGCCGTCCCCGCCCACCAAGGCTCGATGAACCGAGCACTCGCCTCCCTGGACACGACGGGATTCTGGAAGACCTGGTAGAGGAGGTGAACAGCGTCGTCGACGGTGAGCGCGACGACCGTCAGTAGGGGAAATCGGACCACGGCGAAGCCGGCGAGCGCATAGACGACACCCGAAAAGCCGGCGACCGGCCCGAGCGAGAACATGCCGGTGAGGAGCCCGACGATCACGACGCCAGCGGGGAAGAGACCGAATGCTCGCACGAACGGATTCGTCCATGCCGAGGCAAACGTGGTCGTTCCTCGTCGTTCTGGGAAGTGCCCCCACGCGTATTCGACGAGCGTGCCGAGCACGAGCGTCCCGAAGAGGTTGCCGAGCAGGTGACCCGCGCTCTGGTGGGCAAAAGCAGACGTGACGATGCCCAGTGGATAGAAGTAGGACCACGACCGGAATGGGAGGACGACTGGATTGTACCAGTGCTCGAGTCCACTCTGGACGAAGAGGTAGACCGCGAGCACAAATCCACAGACGACGAGCGTCCCCCAGGGCACACCGAGCAGGAAACGGGAGCGCAGACGTCCGTCCCAGTCATGCTCCCGATCGAGCCACCACACGACGAGACCGGACAGGAAGAGCGCGAGGAGGACCGATCCCTGTTCCACCCACGGTGGCACGATGGCCATGTGGCGGAGGTAGGACCGGACTGCTTTATGCGTTTCCGCGCCAGTTCATGTCGCCAGGACGGGGCTGTTTCACCGATCGCACGGAGGAATGACGAATCCCTGCCGTCTTTCGACCGCAGTGCATCACTGTCCGTCGGCTGATGCGTTGTAGGTGACCTGGACCGATGCCGTGACACTTACTGGCCCGGCATCGATGTCGGTGCGCTCGCTATCGGCAGTGGGAGTCGCGGCAAGCGCTGCCTCGTGGTACACGCGTGCACCTCCGGTCGTCGAGATGGTATCGACATTGGCGAGTGAGATGTTTGCACTCGATGCAAGCGTCTGCGCTTCGACGCGCGCAGCACTCATCGCCTGTGACAGCGCCTCGGTGCGGAGCTCCTCCCGCGTGTCCGGGGATAGCGTGAATGCGACGTCGTAGATACGCGTGGCCCCGTTGGCGACCGCGGAATCGATGACTGCACCTGCCGCCTCGACGTCATCCGTCTCGACCGTTAGCTGGTGGCGTACCCGATACATGGCCTCGCCAGGCTGGCGTTCTTCACGGGCCCTGCGCTCGTCCTGATATAGATCATAGCCCGACGTTCTGACTTCCTCGTCGGCGAGCCCGAGGTCGGAGAGGGCAGCTCGCACCGCGGAAACGTTTTCAGCGACGTTCGTTCGGGCGACGGTCGCGTTTTGAGCGGTTGCCACGACCGCGAGCCTGACGACCACCCTGTCGGGCTGCGCTGATGCGCTTCCCGTCGCAGCGACGTCGATTGTGGTTAGTGAGCCGTCCCCCGCAGGTGCGGATAGATCATTCGACGGGTCTGAACCAACGTCGGCGAGGACGACCCCCGATACGACGAGTCCAGCACCGAGGACCATAGCCAGGAGCATGGCGTGTATTCGTGACATACGAACTGACAATCCGAGTGATATGAGTTAAGCGAGACGGAGGCTGAAAGGACCGTTTGACCCTGGTCGACTCTCCCCGATCAGTTGGCTATATGCCGGGATAGCTGCTCGTCGCGAAAATCGGCGACGCACGTGTCGAGACCGGAGACGAAACGTTGAAACGCGCAACGCCGAATATGTGCGTATGGAACTCCGGGTCATCGAGAAAGGAGACGACGAACTCTCGATCGAAATCGCCGGCGAGGATC
This sequence comes from uncultured Halobacteriales archaeon, assembly GCA_964510865.1. Taxonomy (GTDB): domain Archaea; phylum Halobacteriota; class Halobacteria; order Halobacteriales; family Hikarchaeaceae; genus CAZEDI01. Next base: position 10,110 of record CAZEDI010000041.1, on the reverse strand, counting down.
ACACGTTCATGAACGTGCTCAAAGGAGCGTTGCTTGAGACCGACGGCGTTACCGCGGCAACGTACGACGTAAATCCCGAACAGTCCGGCGGCCAGACCGATCCGATCCTAACAGTAAAAACCGACGAGCGCGACCCGATCGACGCACTTGCGGACGCCGCGAATCGCATCGAAGAGCAGACGGAAGGATTCCTCGACGCGTACGAAGCGGCTGCGTGAGGACGAGTCGGTTCCCAGATCGTGTAGTTTCACATCGTTTTTCAGGCGCTGTATCACGTGATCGACGCTCGAGACGTCGTCGGCTCAGCAATCCGGTAAAACCTTCGAGCAATTCGGGAGGGGGCGCCACTACCGGTGAACAGTCGGTCCAGACCTCACAGCCGCACCGGCACGCCACGGTCGTCGAGGTACTGTTTCACCTCGGGAATGCCGAACTCCCCGAAGTGGAAGATCGACGCGGCCAGGGCAGCATCCGCGTCCGCGTCCGTGAATGCCTCGTACATGTGCCCGGGGCCCCCACAGCCGGAGGAGGCGATGACCGGGGTCGAAACCACATCACAGACCGCCCGTGTGAGGGGGATGTCGTAGCCGTCCTTCGTTCCGTCGCGATCGATCGAGTTGACAAAGAGCTCCCCAGCGCCACGGGACTCGACTTCTTCGGCCCACGCGATCACGTCCTGTCCCGTCCCTTCCCTGCCGCCCTTGACCGTACACTCGAACCAGCACGACTCGCCGTCGACCTGTTCATAATACTCTCCCGCTTCGTCGAAGCGACGTCTGGCGTCGACCGAAATGACGACACATTGGCTCCCGAACGCTGCCGCCGCATCACCGACGAGCGCTGGTCGTTCGATCGCGGCGGTATTGATCGACACCTTGTCCGCCCCAGCGCGTAGTGTCTCCTTGACGTCGTCCACCGTCCGAATGCCACCGCCGACGGTGAGCGGAATGAAAACCTCGTCGGCAATCCGTTCGACGACATCCAGCATCGTCTCCCGCCCCTCTGCGGACGCGGTGATGTCGAGGAACACGAACTCGTCGGCACCGGCTTCGTTGTACCGACGCGCCATCTCGACCGGATCGCCGGTGTATGCGAGATCTTCGAAGTGAACCCCGGTATAGACGGCAGGCTCGCCCTCGTCGTCGAGGTCGACGTCGATACACGGGATGATTCTCTTAGTTAGCGGCATCTCCACACGGTCCGTGGTTGCCACCTCTCTGGCTCACGGCGTATACGCATAGTCATCGCTCGGCACGGGATGAGTCTATTGATCGGACGTCCGGTATCAGGTATGTGATACGATCATCCATCGTATTCGGCACCCATCGGGGGAGGTCACGCTACCCGGATATACCGAACATCCGCGAGTTCCACAATAGTGTCAGCAGGATAGGTGTGTGTCGTTGCGGAGTCCCGCAGGCGACCCCGGGCACGGGGTTTTGCTCCGATTTCCGGAGTCTCCCACGTGAGATCGGTTACGTGGGCAACCTCAACGTCTCCAGGGTCATCAGGCGACTCGTTCCGAACGATCAATCCGGGCTTGAGAACTGGTTCATCGGTCTCTCGGCCACTCAATGTCAAGATAACTTCACCCGTAATGTATTCGTCGTCCGATTCCGGTGGGTCGATTGTATCGTCACCGGCGAGCGTGAGTAAGCGCCGAAGCACAACGTCGAAACTATCTCCCGGCGCTTTCAGCCGGTTTAATCCACTCCATGTGTCAACCCCCACCTCGATAGTTGTCACATCTCGTGCCATGGTACCTATAGCCACACCAGGAGCATAAACCTATAGTGACTACGTGTTGGTAGTAATGACACTATGGAATAGATCATACTTCGCGAAAAATTCGCTGACTACGGCGGTGTCAAATAGTATTTATTTGTGATTGAATCCTCAAAGTTGGAAGAGAGTGTGACATCCTCTCCACTGATGAATTAGATCGAAGTCGAGCTCGGGCGAACATAGCGGGGCGGCAATCCGCTCTATCGAATCGGCGCGGACTGCCACTGTGACACGGCACACACCGAGCTGATCACCGGAGTCGACCTGCCAGACGACGATCACCGATCGAGTTCTTCAGTACACGCACGACAGAACGTGTACGCCGCGTCGTTCAGTTCCTTGCACCGCGGACACTGAACTCTGGTTGTGGGATCGACGTCTCGATCCTCATCGCTACCGACGGCTGTCCGAGGGGTCGAACGTCTCAGCTCGTCGATGCCGTCTCCCCGATAGAATCGATCGGGATTCAGCTCCTGCTGCCAGGAGAGATTCCCCCGCCGATAGGCGAGGAGCAGCAAGCCGACGTGGAGTACTCCCACGACGACGAGCAGGGCGAGCACCGCAACGAACAGGGGGAGTACCGAGAGCACGGTCCTTCCTGTAACCGAGACCGCGAGTAATAAAAAGTCTTGGCGTGACCGACTACACCCGACGTATATTCCCCACGGGAGAGGTGGTTCCTCTTCGTGACATCTCGACCACGGTGACGAGTAGAGAACCGCTCGAGAGCGAATGCCGATACGCTGAAGGCATCCCCTCGAGAACCATCGTCTATGGCAGATACCTCGTCGACTGATACGGACGCCGGTGTTTGGGCGCGGACAACTGCACCCCAGAGTGACTTCTCGATGCGTGCTGTCTGGACTGGTCTCGTGATCTTAGCGCTCGGACTCCTCATCACGTTCGGTCTCGCCCTCGTCTACTAGAGCTCGGCGAGGCGCCGGGAACCCATCCGCGCTCAGAGGTCCTCTCTAACACGCACACCGGAATGAACAGAGTGACAGGTCTCCAATCACTCGAGTTCTCGCCCGATCACGTCCCGTCGCGCCGCGATCTCGGTCGCATCAGTGGTCAGCCGCATCCCACCTACTTCGATTTCGAGCTGGCCGGAGTCGTCCGCCGTTCCGAGCGGTGTCACCGGCAGCCGATCCCCGACCGCGTCACGCACCGCGTCCGGCTCAGTGGTCTCCACGACAACTCTCCCGGGTGTTTCCGAGAAAAGGAGCTCAGCGGGGGATTCCTCATCCTCGAGCGTGACGGACGCACCGGCGTCAGGGGTGACCATCTCTGCCACCGTCACGGCGAGGCCACCGTGACTCACGTCGTGGACAGCATGGATCGATGGGTGATCGGCAACTGCGCGTATCGTCTCGACAACCTGTCTCGGGTCATCGGGGAGGGCTGGGAAGCGATCGGCCCCGCCGACCTGCGCGAGGTATTCCGATCCACCGAGCCGCCCACCGAGGCCACCGAGAAGGAGTAGCGATCCCTCGCCAGCGAGGGTGGACGGTGGCGCGTCGTATCCATCGCGCGTCCCGACCATCATCACCGTGGGGGTCGGCGGGATCGGCCCGCTCTCGGAATCGTTGTAGAGTGACACGTTTCCCCCGACGACGGGGACGTCGAGGGCGGAACACGCCGTTCCGAGCCCATCGACGATAGCCGAGAATCCACCGTAGACGTCCGGTTTCTCCGGGTTCCCCCCGTTCAGACAGTCCACTGCAGCGAGGGGGGACGCACCTTTCGCCGCGAGGTTCGTTGCGTTCTCGATCGCAACAGCTCGAGCGCCGTCATATGGTGCACAGGTCGTCCAGCGGGGGTCGCTCCCCGCCGCGATTGCGAGCCCCACCCCGGCTTCGTGGAGTGCGAGCACCGCCGCGTCATCCCCTGGCGGCATGGCCGTCCTGACGCCGACTTCGTGATCGTACTGGCGGTAGACCCATTCCTTCGACGCCGTGGTCGGGCTGGCGAGGACGGATGCAAACGCCTCCTGGAGATCCGCAGCAGGCACAGCCGGTTCAGGTTGCGTGGGCTGCTCCGCGGGGAGGTCGTTCATCGGCGCGCCGTCGCCGAGGAAGTCCGCAGGCACGTCGACCACGATTTCGTCCTCGAACGTACAGACGTAGTTCCCCGTCTGAACGTCGCCAATGACGGAACAGCCGAGATCGAACCGGTCGGCGATCTCGGCGACGCGATCGACGTTCTCGGGGATGACCTCGTAAACCATCCGCTCCTGGGACTCGGCGAGGAGGATCTCGAGGGCGTTCATCTCGGGTTCGCGCTGATGAACCCTGTCGAGCTCGATCCGCGCGCCGAACCCTCCTTTGGCAACGAGCTCGCTCGTGGCGCCCCCCAGCCCTGCAGCGCCGAGGTCGCGCGCGGACTCGACCAGTCCCTCCTCGAGAAGCGTCTCGTTTGCCTCGATCAGGAGCTTCTCCGCGTAGGGATCACCGACCTGGACGGCGGGGCGATCCTCCGTTTCCGCGTCTTCGGACAGGTCCTCGCTCGCGAACGAGGCGCCGCCGAGGCCATCGCGGCCGGTCGCGTTGCCCACCAGCACGAGCCTATTCCCGGGTGACTGTGCTTCCGCCGTGATCACACGGTCTGTCGGGACGAGACCGACGCAGCCCACGTTCACGAGCGGATTGCCTTCATACCCGGCGTGAAAGTCCACGCTCCCGCCCACCGTGGGCACGCCGATACAATTGCCGTAGTGGGAGATGCCCTCGACCACCCCCTCGAAGAGGTACCGGGAGTGCTCGCGATCGAATGACCCGAAGTAGAGGCAGTCTGCAAGGGCAATTGGGTAGGCGCCCATAGAGAGAGTATCCCTGACGATCCCACCGACGCCCGTGGCTGCGCCATCGAACGGATCGACGTAGGACGGGTGGTTGTGGCTCTCGATGCCCATCGTGATCGCGAGGTCGTCCGTCACGCGCACGACCGCGGCGTCATCCCCCGGGCCCACGATGACCTGCTCGCCCTCGGACTCGAACACAGTCCGATACAACGGACGGGAGGAGCGATAGGCGCAGTGTTCGCTCCAGAGATTCTCGAACAGTGCTGCTTCTTCCGGGGTAGGCGCACGGCCGAGTTCTTCCACAACGAGCTCCCTATCGGACGCGGCCAGACTCATTGCTGAAGGGGTGGCGAGGGCCGCCTAAAGCGCTTTTCATGCGAAGTGACGTCCCCGACCTCCCTCTCTCAGTCTGGAGGAGTCGTCGGGGCGGATCGACACGGCGTGTCGACGTAGACCGTGCTCGCGAGTGGCGGGCCACGGTCCCGGACCAACGCCTCGATGCACACCTGGGTACCCGGCGTGACCCAGGACAACGAACTCCCGGGATCACAGACAGCTAGATCGTCGGGCTCACACGCATACACCGACGTTCGAGCCGTAACGGCAACGCGGACCGTCTCCTCCGGGAGTGACGACGTGGTGACCGTGAGCCAGCCATGTTCGGGAGAGACGGTGTCGATCTCCCCATCCAGCCGAACGATGGTTCCCACGCCGGGCGAGGAGAACCCGAAACCTGCTGTCCAAACCAGGAGGAGAGCGATGGCCATACCCGCGAACAGGAGTCCGGCCTGCCGACGGTCGACCATGCCAAATACCACTGCTGGGTCCGACATGAGCGTTCTGCCGCTGGGATCGGGGCGTTTTTCCACCCCCCTCACGTAGCCGCTCCCGTGTTCGAGGTCGAGCTCCACACGCATTCCTCACTCTCTCATGACGGCCGGGATCCGGTCGACATGTTGTTGGCGCAGGCCGAGGCGGTGGGGCTGGACGCATTGGCCGTGACGGACCACGACGAGATCGATGCGAGCCTCGAGGCCGAGGCGCTCGCACCGGAGTACGGCCTCGTCGGCATCCCCGGCACGGAGGTGACGAGCCGTGCCGGTCACGTGCTCGCACTCGGCGTCCGCGAATGCATCCCGATGGGCCTTTCATTCGACCAGACCGTCGATCGTATCCACGAGCGTGGAGGAATCGCGGTCGTCCCTCATCCGTTTCAGAAGTCCCGGAGTGGCGTTGCGCCGAACGTGTCCCCGGCGTCACTCGCACGCGCCGACGCGATCGAAATTTACAACTCTCGCTTGCTCACTGGCCGGGGGAACAAGCGCGCGAAACGGTTCGCGGAGAAGCACAACATGCCGGTGACGGCAGGAAGTGACGCGCATATCGCGGAGATGGTCGGGCAAGCCGTCACGGAAGTCGACGCTGACGATCGGACCGTCGAGGCGATCGTCGAGGCGATCAGCGATGGGCGAACGGAGGTCGCGGGGAAGCGGACACCGTGGTACATCAGCTTTCGACAAGCTGCAGGTGGTGCCAAGCGCCGGGTGCGCAAACGCCTCGCAGAATTCCGCTGATCACGTCGGATGGTGCGGGGATCCTCTGTGTCCACTTACGCAGACAGGTGTCCCTCGACCGTCTCGATGGCTCGTCGTCCAATCTCCGCGACGTCTGCATCGAGTCGATCGTCGGTGGAGAGGGACGGTAAGGGTATCCACCGCCACCGATCCGCCGATACTTCATCCGCTGCGGGCGTAACCTCTCGGGAATCCGCCCGAGCGTAGTAGATCAGATCGATGTGCTGGTGACCCACCTCGCCGTCGAAGACGTTGACGTCGGCGAGTTGGACGTGCCGAGGTCGGGGCAGCGAAGTAACAGTCGGCGAGGTGATGTCGTCGCGGTCGGTGACGAGTTCGACCTCGAGGCCGGTCTCCTCGGCCACTTCCCGTCTCGCGGTTTCGTGTGGAAGCTCTCCCCTGTCGACGTGTCCTCCTGGAGGGAGCCATCGATCCAGGTGCGTGTGGTCGTGGAGGAGTGTCGCCCCGTCGTTCACAACGTACGCCGTCGCCGTGAAGTGACGCGTGCGTTCCATAGCTCGCGATCGGAGCCAGGTGTGTTGAGCGTTCCGTCCATCGGGCACCGTGGGAGAGGAACACACACGCGAACGAAACCCTTAGTGGCGCGCCGGAGGTGCCACCAGGTATGAGCGACCGCGAGTCAGTCGATCCCGACGAGGTACGCCACGTCGCGACCCTCGCACGGATCGATCTCGACGAGGACGAGGTGGAGCGCTTTGCCGCACAGTTCGCCGACGTCCTCGGCTACTTCGAGACGCTGGAGGAAGTCCCCGAAATCGAGGAAGAACCCGACCTCGTGAACGTAATGCGAACGGACGACGTTCGAGACGGACTCGACCAGGCGGAGGCCCTCCAGAACGCGCCCGAGACCGAGGATGGCAAGTTCAAAGGCCCACGGGTGTCCTGAGCATGTCTGTCGACCCCGCGGACGATCTCAACGCGTTCATCACGACCGAACACATCGACGGCGCAGACGACGGCCCGTTGGCCGGGACAACTGTCGCCGTGAAGGACAACATCTCGACCGAGGGCGTCAGGACCACCTGCGGATCGGCGATGCTCGACGACTATGTCCCGCCCTTCGATGCAACGGTCGTCTCCCGGCTGAAGGAGGCCGGCGCGACGATAGTCGGCAAAACCAACATGGACGAGTTCGGGATGGGGACCACGACCGAGACCTCAGCGTTCGGGCCGACTCGGAACCCCGTCGATCCCGATCACGTTCCCGGGGGCTCATCCGGCGGGTCCGCCGCAGCTGTCGCCGCCGGCGAGGCCGATCTCGCACTCGGATCAGATACGGGCGGATCGGTCAGGTGTCCAGCCGCTTTCTGTGGCGTCGTCGGGATCAAGCCGACCTACGGGCTCGTCTCGCGCTACGGGCTTGTTGCCTACGCGAACAGCCTCGAACAGATCGGACCGATCGCCCCAACCGTCGAGGACGCAGCAGAACTGCTGGATGTGATCTCCGGGCCCGACGAGTGCGACGCGACCACGAGGATCGATCGACAGGAGTCCAGGGAGGGTCACCCGGCGACGGGAAGTGATTACGCCGCTGCTGCCGACGGGGACGTCGACGGCACGACGATCGGTGTCGCGACGGAGCTGGTCGACGGTGTCGACGAGGGAGTCAGGGAGGTGTTCGACGAAACGCTCGCCGAACTCGAGTCCGCGGGCGCGACAGTCATCGACGTCGACCTCCCGTCTGTGGAACACGCCGTCGAGGCCTACTACGTCATCGCGATGAGCGAGGCCTCGTCAAACCTCGCGCGATTTGACGGCGTCCGTTATGGGATTTCGGGGGGATTCGAGGGGAACTGGAACCACGCCTTCGCTCGCTCCCGGGAAGCGGGATTCGGTGACGAGGTGAAGCGACGGATCCTGCTCGGGACGTACGCGCTCTCCGCGGGCTACCACGACAAGTACTACAAGAAGGCCCAAGATGCTCGCGCGTGGGTGAAAACCGACTTCGACGAGGCGCTCGAGACCGCAGACATCCTCGCGTCACCAACTATGCCGGTCCCCCCGATGGCGCTCGGAGAAAGCCTCGACGATCCGTTGACGATGTATCTCGCGGACGCGAACACGACGCCCGTAAACCTCGCGAATCTGCCGGCAATTTCCGTCCCTGCTGGAGAGACCGACGGACTCCCCGTCGGCGTCCAGTTCGTCGGTCCGGCGTTCGGCGAGCGAGACGTGATCAGGGTCGGGAGTGCCGTCGAGGCGGAATGAGCCCGTGACAGAGTGTCGTCATAGGCCAAGCATCCCCCGGGCTTCTTCGGGGGATGCGATAGGACGCCCGAGGAGTTCGGCGATGTCGACCGTACGTGTGACGAGCTGTGCGTTGCTCTCCGCCAGCTCTCCCCTGCGAACGTAGACGTTATCCTCGAGACCAACTCGGACGTGTCCGCCGAGCACGATCGCCATCGTGGTGAGCGGCAACTGGTGTTGCCCGAACGCGAGGGTAGTGAATAGCGCCCCATCGGGGAGGTTCTCGACCAGGTTGAGGAGGTTCTGTGGGGTGGGGATCGTCAGCGTACCGGGGCCGAGAATGAGGTTCACGTAGGCCGGATCGTCAAGGTCGACCCGATCCAGGAACGCGTGGATCTCGTTGAGATGGCCAGGATTGAAGGCTTCGAGCTCAGGCTTGATGCCACGGTCACGCATGTCCGTCGCGAGCGCGTCAATAGTTCCCCGGGTATTCTCGCTCGTGACGTGGCGATACCGGTTCACCGGGCCCATGTCGAGCGATGCCATGTCGGGAGCTGGATCAGTTTGAAGCGGCTGGCGGCGTCGCTCGAGCGGCGCCCCGGTCCCGCCAGTCGAGTGCTGGACGATCAGATCGGTTCGCTCCCGGACTGCCTCCGTAACCTCCTGGAACCGTTCCCGGGAGAAGGCGCGCTCGCCAGTCTCCCTGCGGGCGTGAAGGTGGACGATCGATGCGCCCGCAGCTTCGCAGGCTTCCGCAGCCCGTCCGATCTCCGCGGGCGTTTCGGGAATGTTCGGATTCGCTTCCTTGCCGTGGATGCCTCCCGTGAGTGCAGCGGTGACGAGTACCGGGTCGCCCCCGAGGTAGTCGTTGTATGTCATCCGCTGCCGTCACTCCTCGCCGACATGGTCGCGATAGATTTCGCAGTGGCTCTCGTGGTCGAACGTGTATCGGTCGTTGCAGATATCCGCGCGCATCGGTTGGACGAATCGTGCTGCTACCTCACAGTACGCCCGCTCACCATCGAAGGATCGATCGTCTGCAGCGTCACGGTAGTCGAGGTACGGGCAGGTCACGCCCGTGAATTCGGCGGGAACGACAAAAAGCTCCCGCGACCCTGCGTCTTCGTCGGGGGCGCAGAGAGGAATGAGAGACGACGGATGTACACGCCAGTCACGACCTACTTCGGCACCCATCGGATAGGTGTCCGAGAATCGCTATTCCTCGAAAGCGAGGTTCATGATCCACTGCGAGAACGCGTCACTCTGTGAATCGGCGTCCTCCTCGCCGACGAAGGGGGAGAGCTGGTCGCCGGCCATCAACAGGGAAAATTCGAGGTCACGGGGGGCAGGCGAGAGGTGATAGGTCCGATTTCCCTCGTGGACCGCCTCTTCCCTGGCAATGAGACCGTGCTCGAGCAGCCCCTCGACGATCCGACTCCCCTTCCGGGAGGAGACATCCAGCTCCTTCCAGAACTGGCTCTGATAGATGCCCCCGGTCTCGCGGACGAGCTCCAGGCCGCGACGTTCGTCCTCGGAGAGCTCCTCTTCGGCGGCAGTAACACTCATACTCCTATCAGGGAGGTCCGCCCGTTTAAAACCCACTATCCACTAGTTCGTACGCAGTATGGCAGGGGGGACCTTCCGCAAACAGATACACAGTTCGATCTCCGAGCGCGATGTACGCGTCCCGCGGGCCGAACGTGACGGCCAGCAGGTCTTGCAGGCCGAACTCACGCGCACCGG
>CAZEDI010000040.1:0-19722 GCA_964510865.1 uncultured Halobacteriales archaeon | reverse complement strand
AGCGACCGCGTCACCGTCATCGAACGCGCCTACGATGCAAACGGCTTCGATACGAACGTTGCATCGCCAACCACCAACACTGCAGGGATCGACGATCTCATCGTCTTCCATCCAGAGAACTTCTATACGCTCATGCGGAATATGGGAGCGACCTCGGACTTCTACGAAACGAACGAGTTCCACGTGCGAGACTCGGTCAAACAAGCCCACGACGACTACTACCAGAAGATCCAGGAAGATGTCGAAGATCACCTTACGGCCAAGGAGTTCTACAAAGGGATTATCGGGGAAGAGGGATTGATTCCTGGGTCATAACCGCCGATAGTCCTTCATTTTGGTCGTGGTGTCGGCCTGTGCTCGGTCGACATTGCCATACCCGTTTCGTGCGGTGAAGAGTGGAATTCACCCCGATGAGTCCACGTCGATACGGCCCTGGAGCTCACGCTGTGAAGCTGGACTAATCGTGATCCCAGCCTCCTCGAGTCGGGCTTTCGCCATGTGAGCGTACGCAGACTTCGTGGTGACGATGTCGCGGCGTCGTGGATCCTCGATCCAATAGTGAACCCGGAGGACAACCCCCTCGTCCCCCAGATGGTCGATGTGAGCACTCGGCTCTGGGACTGACACAATGCTGTCGACATCGGCTGCCGCGTCTCGCAAGTGACGTATGGCGTCGTCCACGTCGTCTTCATACGCGATCTCGACGAATTCGACGATCCGATACCGTCCTCGTCCGAACGGCCTGGTGATCGACTGGCTCGTGAGAACGGCATTTGGGATCGTCACCAGCTCACCGTCAGGTGTTTGGACGCGAGTGACGCGAAGCGTAATCGATCGCACTGTGCCCTCGCCCGCCTCCCATTCAATGTAGTCACCTACGTTGAATTCCGGGTCGAGAACCAGGACCAAGCCGCTGATGAGCGACCCGATAACCGTCTGTCCAGCGACGCCGATCGCCAACGTCACTGCAGCTACGACGACCGCCGAGTCGGTTACGAATCCGCCGTATCCCGAGATCGTCACCGCCACGAGTAGCGCGGTGACCACCACGAGCAGGCGAACGTACCGGGAGATAGCCTCCTGGATCGTCGGGTTCTTGCGATTCCGGCGGCGGATCGCCCGGGAGATCGCAGGTTCGACGACGTACCATCCTACGAAGAGAATGACCACGAACCCGGCGAGGAACCACACCAAGCTGAGGATATCGGGCCAGTAATTGACGAATTCGTCGGGGCCGAGACCAGGCAGCTCGGGAACTGTCTGGAGAAGGCCCGGAGGAGGGACCGGTGCCATATCACAGACTGAGGGCCTGCACCGTCAAAAAGTCGCGCTGCCGAAGGCGACTTCCCCGAATAGGCCGTTCACTCCAAGACATTCTCGTGAAGCGTATCCTGCAGTCGAGCGCGAAGGGTCTCACGTATGTCACTGGCCGTTTCTGCGGAGATGTCGTAGATGACTGCCCCACCACGAGCGAGCGCCCCACCACCCGCCGTGTCGGCAACGAGATGTGCGAGGCCGAGGCGTCGCTGGAACACCGAACGGGTTCGAACGGCCGTCTGTAAACGGTCATAGGGAACAACTTTCGTCCGTCGACGCCAGAAACCCGTGCGCACGAGCAAATGATGGTCGCTGACGGCATAGCCCCGGTGCTTCCATCGATAATGGGCGGCAACTGGAACGAGGGGGAGGAGGAGCGCTGGAACCCACCACATGGAGAAATCATCCAGCAACCGGGCCAGCCCAGTTGAAATTCCGAGGAGTACCACGACCACAATCGCGAATCTGACTGCGTAGCGTCGACGGGCGATTCGGGGCGGCTTCGTGATCGGGACGTCAAGGTCGGCCTCTTCGATAGCCCGTGCGAGGGCGAGTGTGCGATCCCGACTGGCAAGCGGAACGCTGGATCGATTGCTCCGTTGCTGGGCGGCCTGACCCGAATATCCTGCCGTCTCGATTGAAAGTGCCGCGTATCCGAGCATGCGCTGGAGAACGTTCTCCTTCATCGTGAGCGTCTGGACTTTATCCGCCGGGATCGTTCCACTATACTCAGAGAGGAGACCACGCTCGTAGACGAAGTCGTTCCCACGACGGCCCAGAACGAACCCGTAGTAGCTGTTGAGCGCGATAACAGACCCGAGGAGCCAGGCGCCTGCAAGCCAGAGCGGAATAGCAACGAGCGAAATGATGAGCAGTTCGTCCGGCGTCATCATCGAGAACGCGAGCTGGTCAGGTCCTCCCAGCGGAGCAGCAGCGGACAGCACAATGCCGGTAGCAATGTCGTCCACTAAGGGAGTCCCGAGAGCGGTCAAGAAGAGCGTTGCCGGTCGGATTTCGGATGCAGCATAGAGGAAGAGCTCGACAGGTCGGAGACGAAACAGGAGTCGTGACTCGTGTTCGTCACCGGTGATGGAGTCTTCGGGAGTGGTCGTATCAGTCTCCGAGGCATCCGGTACTGTTTCGTCCTGGACAGGGTCCCGTCGATGATCCGCGGTCGCTGATTCGGAGGCGTCGCGAGCAGCAGCCCGACGATCACGCAGTTCGCGCTGGAGCCGGGTGGCCTCTTCTGCGGATACGAAGTCGAGCTCTGCTTCAGTGGCCCCACCGCCCGCAGTTTCGATACGCACAACTGCGACCCCGAGGAGACGATGCCAGAAGGATCGCGTGACATCGACGTTCTGAACCCGTCGATGTGGGATCTCCCGCTCCCGTCGGGCGATGACCCCGGAATGGAGGTCGAAGGTATCCTCGGTGACCTCGTAGGTAAACTTGAGGTACGAGAGGACGCCATACGCCAATCCAATGAGGAGGCCGAGGCCACCAATCGGGATGAGGAGGGCCTGGTCGAATGTGCCATCCCTGAAGACGACCGACGCCATTGCGAAGAAAAACACCGGAATACCGATCCCGGAGATCGCGTGACCCACTGCACGTGCCACCAAAACGAGTGGATGGAGTCGTCGCATACCTCTGGTCCTCAAACCGCGTCCTCGGGCTCGCTTTCTATCGCAAGATCACGGAGCCGATTGCGGAGGTTGCGAGCCTCGTCCGGCAGGAGACCCGGGATCGTTACGTCCGCACCCCGTGATCCCGCCGTATAGACGACAACCGAGGAGAGGCCCAGTGCTCTCGCGATTGGTCCACGTTGCGTATCGACATGCTGGATTCGAACGAAGGGAACAACGGTGTCGACGTAGGTGATCACCCCCCTATCGAGGTAGAGGGCGTCATCTTGTACTTCGTATCCCCACCGTTGATATCGGGCGAGTGAGTGGAGAACACCCAGTATAGCAAGCACGATGGCCACTGTGGATGGAAGCCACGTCGGCAGGGCAATCGCATCGACGGCCCGATCGACAGCAACCATGCCAAATCCTAGAATCACCGCCGCGAGGACCGCTTTCGCGATCCACGCGATCTGGATGCGGCCCTGGAGGGTCTGCATGCCGAGCCGTGCAGAGGGAAGTGACATAAAACCGGGTATCGCGGCGACGAATCTAGTCATCGGGGGCCGGACCAGAGTCATCCCCTGTGTCGGCATCCTCGGGGGCCTCGTCGATCACGGCACGCTTCCACGTTCCCCGAGTGAACCAGAGTGCAGCGCCGATCGCTCCAATGATGTTTCCGAGCGCCATCCCGATCCAGATTCCCTGCGGACCGAAATCCGCAACGAGGGCGAGGTAGTAGACAGTAGGGACGCGACCGATCCAGAGCGTGAGAACGGAAAACGCGAGGGCAGTCGACGTATCACCGGCACCACGATAGGCGCCCAGGATCACCTGGAGGACGGCGATAAAGACAAACTCGATCGAGCGGATCCGGAGGTACTCGCTGCCGAACGCAATGGTTTGGGCCGCTTCCTCGGTCCCCGTCGCCATGAACACACTGACGATCGGCTCGGAGAACACCGCCGCCACACCCGCAGCGACGACCATGACCGAGACGCCGGCACCGATCGCGAGGTGCACCGCTCGCTCGGCCCGATCGGATTGTCGAGCACCGAGATTCTGGCCAACCATCGTATTCGTGGCCCGACCGAGACCCATAGCTGGCAGGAAAATCAGAGAGACGAGGCGGTTACCCAGCCCGTAGGCAGCAACGACTGGCGGAGCGAACGTCACGACAATCCCGGTGAGTGTGAGCATCGCCAGCGCACTCATTGACTGCTCGAGCATGCTGGGGACTCCGATTCGGACGATATCCGCGATCACCTCGAGATCGGGTACAAGATGTTCTGCAGCAACCGCTGGGCCACTCCGGGTAACAAACAGGACATACAGGCCGAGGATGCTCGCGATACCCCGCGATGCGACCGTCGCAACAGCCGCGCCTTCGATTCCCATTGCGGGTGCGCCGAACCAGCCGAAGATGAGGATCGGGTCGAGGATCACGTTGAGAGCGACGCTCACAAACATGACCCGCATCGGCGTCCGGGTATTCCCATAGCCCCGCATGAGTGCGGAAAAGACGAAGAAGCCGAAGAGCGCAGGCATGCCGAGGAAGAAGATTCGCATGTAATCACCCGCGAGCGGAACGATCTGGGCGGCCGTCCCTGGGGATGATGGAAGGAGGGCGAGCATTTCCTCGGTCACCACGAACCCAATGATCCCCAACACCGTGGCGAGAAAACCGACGAACGTGAGGGTCTGGCCCGCCACGAGACCTGCAGACCCCTCACTCTTCGCTCCGGTGTACTGGGCGACGAGGATGCTCCCCGCGGTAGTGAAGCCGCCTGCAATAGAGATGAGCAGGAAGATGAGGGGGAAGACGAGACTCAGCGCACCGACTGCATCGGTGGACAGACGGCCGAGCCAGAGCGTGTCCGCGATATTGTAGGCCACCTGGAGGAGCTGGATAGTGACGATAGGCCAAGCCAGGCGGAACAGCGGCCTGATGAGCCCACCCTCGGTGATGGTGTCGCGGGAAGCCGTCTCGCTCACGTCAGTGGTTCCGAGGGCCCCCTGCTTTAGGATCGTGATCGTGGAACACGTCTTCCGGTACGCGTGCTACGAGGGAGCGTGCCGGGGGATCCGCTCCTCGCAACATGGTAACACACTTCCGTCGCATACGACGATCACACTGACAGCACCTACCCTCCCGATCGCGGGACGGGAGAAGAGAGTGACAGAGTGTGAGAAATACGTTCGATCAGCGCGTGAACTGGAATACCGACCAAAATAGTGGGATTCAGGAGTGAAACACGACGTTATGGCGCTTCGCCAGTTTCGAGCGTAAAGTCCGCTTGTGGATACGCGACACAGGTCAGGGTATACCCGTCGTCGAGTTCGTCCTGACTGAGCATCTCCTGATTGTGGTGGACGAGAAAATCGTCAGCAGGGCCGTCCGGAATATGCCCGCCACAGGACAGGCACTGGCCCTCACGGCAGGCATAGGGGAGGTCCCAGCCCTCGTCCTCGCCAGCCTCGAGTAACGTCTCATTCTCAGAGACGGCGATGGTTTGGCCTTCCTTCTCGAACTCGATCTCGAACGTCTCGGCCTCGTCGTCTGACAGGGTCCAGGGGCCCTCTTCCTCGGCCTCCGCTTCGCCTTCACCCTCTTCGAGTTCGCCTTCGGATGCGCCGCCAATGGCCCCGACTGCACCACCCCCACCGATGGAGCGGTTTATCGGTTCCGGGAAATCCGTTTCAGGGACAGTCGCGGCCCGTCGCTCAAGTACCTGCTCGGCCATATCCTGACCTGGTTGCCAGGTCCTGCCCCGGGCGAAGTGGAGGATAGCGGCGAATAGCGTGAGACCGGCCCCCAGCGTCACGCCCAGTGTCGTAACCATGCGCGCCGGTTTGACGCCCTAGCTTAAGGTGATTTTGATCCGCCAGTGTGGACCGCACGACCTCCACGATGCACGGTGTCTCGGTCCGACCTCCGTCGAGCTCGCCTGTCCAATGGATCCGAGTGCAACGAGATCTGGGGCACCAGGCCCGAACGTCCTGTCTCACCGGTCCCAGTGCGATATGTAGGACACAGAGCCTACTCCTGCCGGTGGACCTGGTGACGGCCGAACCCGTATCGCAACCGATTCGCGAGCCGGCGTGAAAACCGGCCCTCGTCTGCTGTCCGCGAGCTGAAGCGCTCAGCGAGAGCCCCATAGATCAGGGGGACGGGGACTTCCTGCTGAAGCGCTTCCTGGACGGTCCAGGTACCAGTCGAACCACCCGCGACGTGATCTGCAACATCTCCGAGTTTGTTCCCTTCCTCCCGAAATGCCTCCTCACACAGCTCGAGGATCCAGGATCGGATGACTGCACCGTTGTTCCAGGTGTGCGCGACATCCTCCAGCTCAAGGTCGTAGCGGCCGTTCGCGAGGAGTTCGAATCCTTCACCATACGCCTGCATGAGGGCGTACTCGATGCCGTTGTGCACCATCTTGACGTAGTGACCTGAACCTGCTGGGCCCATCCGTTCGTGTCCGTCGGGTCCCGTAGCAACGGCATCGAACACGGATTCCATGGATTCATAGGCCCACGCCGGACCACCGATCATGAGAGAGAACCCGAGAGTAGCCCCTGCAGGTCCGCCGGATGTTCCGCAGTCGAGATACGCCGCGTCAGTTTCCTCTGCCCGTTGGACCGAGTCAGCGAAATGGGAGTTGCCGCCGTCGATGATCACGTCATCCTCGTCCACGTGCCCGTCCAAGGCGTCCAAGGCGGCGTCCACCGGGTCGCCAGCGGGGACCATCAGCCAGATGTGTCGCGGGTCCGTGAGCTGAGTCACCAGATCCGAGATCGACGCCGCCGGTGTCGCACCCGCGTTCGCGGCATTCTCGACGGCTTCGTCGTCGATATCGAAAGCTACGACGTCGTGACCGGCATCGAGACAGCGATCGACGACGATGCGGCCCATCCGTCCGAGCCCGATGACGCCTAGTTCCATACCCCTACCAACGGGGGCTGGGAGGTAGTGATTGTGATTTCCCGGCACGAGCCGCGAAGTCTTTTGCCCCATCGCCCCGCCACTCGGTATATGTTCGGCACAAGTGGCATCCGGGGCCGCGTCGGCGAGGAGGTCACGGCGGATCTAGCACTCGATGTCGGGCGGGCCCTCGCGGTCGATGCCGACCGCGTGATTCTGGGACGTGATGCCCGAGAGAGTGGACGGTTCCTCGCTGACGCAATCACCGCCGGGCTGTGTGAGTGTGGCACTGACGTCGTTCGCCTCGGACTGGCTCCGACGCCGACCGTCGCCCGAAGTGTTGCGTGGCAGGAGGCAGCCGCGGGCGTCGCGGTGACCGCGTCACACAATCCTGCCGAGGACAACGGGATCAAACTCTGGCAACGGTCGGGGCAGGCGTTCGACGCGGGGCGACGGGACGACATCGAGAAACGGATACGGGAGGGTGGCTTCGATTTGCAGCAGTGGGACGGTGTCGGCGATACGTCGACGTGGTGTGGATCCCGCGACCGGCACGCGAAAGCTATTGTAGAGGCGGCTGGGAATGCCGATCTCTCGGTCGTGGTCGATCTTGGAAATGGTGCTGGCGGCGTCTCGGTGGATGCACTGCAAGCGCTCGGCTGCGAGATCGAGACGTTGAACGCACAGCCGGACGGCTCGTTTCCCGGGCGACCGAGCGAACCAACCGCGACGACCTGCCAGTCACTACAGAAACTCGTGGCGGGGACCGACGCAGATCTGGGTATTGCACATGACGGGGACGCGGACCGGATGATGGCAGTGACGGAAAACGGGGCGTGGGTGTCCGGAGACGATCTCCTCGCACTCTTCGCCCGGGAAGCCGTCCGTGATTCCAACCGAGTGGCCGTCCCGGTCGATACGAGCCTCGCCGTAGACGATGCCGTGGCCGAGGCAGGCGGATCGGTGATCAGGACACCGGTGGGTGACGTGTTCGTGGCAGAACGGGCCAGCGAACCGGATGTCGCCTTCGGAGGCGAACCGAGCGGCGCGTGGATCTGGCCGGAGGAGACGCTCTGTCCCGATGGCCCCCTCGCAGCTGCAAAGCTCGCCGCACTCGTCTCAGACCACGGGCCACTCGGGGATCTCGTCGACTCGATCGACTCCTACCCGATCCGCCGAGGGAGTATCGAGGTCGCCGACAAGGCGGCCGTGATGGCGCGTATCGAGCAGCGCGTCACAGAGGTTTATGACGACATTTCGACGATAGATGGCGTCCGAATCGAGCTGGGAGACGCGTGGTTCCTGCTTCGTGCGAGCGGGACCCAACCCTTGATCCGCGTGACGGCGGAATCCCGCGACACCGACCGGGTAGAGGAAGTCTATCAGGATGCGCACTCGCTGGTCGAAGATGCAGTATAAGACAGCCATGGCCCGGTTACACCGTGTGAGGACCCCTCAAGAGAGCGTCAACGCGTGGTGTTCACCGATCACGGGTAACGACCTCGCCGGGTTCGGTCATCGAGCCTGTCGAAAGGGTCAGGCCGGCATTTAGGCTCGTATTGATGCCGGTCTTCACGTCGTCACCGAGCACGACGCCAAATTTTCGTCTGCCCGTCGAAACACGCTCACCCTTCACCGTGAGGTCCACTGAGTCGCCATCGTGGCGCAAGTTCGCAACGGTCGTTCCCGCACCGAAGTTCACGTCCCTCCCAAGCACGCTATCACCGACATAGGAGAGATGTCCTACCGTTGCCCCTTCCATCAGGAGCGAATTCTTGACCTCGACGGCGTGACCGACCGTCGCGTCAGGCCCGATCGTCGTCGACCCACGCACGTAGGCGTTTGGGCCCACCGAGGCCCCATCTTGGATTACCACGGGGCCCTCGATGGTCACGCCACGGTGGATCTCTGCCCCCTCTTCGACGATCACGTCTCCCACGATTTCCGTATCGCCGTGCACCGCCCCTCGGAGATCACGGTCGAGTTCCCCGAGCTTCCACTCGTTCGCCTCGAGGAGTTCCCAGGGTCTGCCGACATCGAGCCAGCGTTCGAACGTAATGGCCCGGACGTCACCGGCCTCGATCTGTCGCGCCAGGACGTCAGTGAGCTCGTACTCACCCCGTTTTGACTCCTCGACTGCGGACAGCCATTCCTGGGCCCCGGCCTCGAACGCGTAGGCTGAGACGTTCACCCTGTGTGATGGGGGATCCTCCGGTTTTTCGACCACACCCGTCACCTTGGTGCCGTCGAGGTCGAGAACGCCGTACGGGCGAGGATCCGCGACCTCGTATGCACCGATTGCTGGCACGGATTGATAGAGGGACAACATCGTCTCAGTGTCGTAAAGGTTGTCACCTGCGAGGACGACAAAGGGCTCCGCGGTGAGCTGAGAGGCCGCAGCACGTACCGCGTCTGCGGTCCCGTCCTGGGATTCCTGGACGGCGTATTCGATCGGGATGTCGCGGAATTCGGTGCCGAAGTGGTCTCGGACAGCCTCGTGGTGGTAGCCCACGACGATGACGACTCGGGATGCACCGGCATCGACGGCGGCGTCCAACACATGTTCGAGCAGTGGGCGACCAGCAACTGGGAGCATCGGCTTCGGACGCGTCGCGGTGAGCGGTCGCATCCGTGTCCCTTCACCCGCGGCGAGCACGACGGTCTGCATGGTACCTGACAGTAGGGCGATTGCCTTCTAGGTGGCGGGTCCATGTAGGAGAGATCACGGACCAACTAGTGCTGACGACCCAATCAGATTAATCTGTTGTCCAGCTGATTGTTCTCGGGGTGGATGCGACACGCCGGGAGAATCTTTTTGCCAACAGTGAGTGGCTCCGTGTGAGGGTCTGCCCGGGCAGATTGAATTAATTACATGTGACGGAGAGCGGGAGGATCTCGGACACAGAAAAACGAACGTGATCCTACCCAGGTAGGTGGGTCTCTAGTTAGTCCGACAGTCGGTGTTCAATCTATCCCAGATTATGCAATCCCTAACTTATTTAATATCTCGAAATGACACGTTCTTACATGTCAACGGACAGTGATCAAGTCGTCGAGGAATTCACCCGACCAGTCATCAAGCTCATTCTCGCCCTGATTAGCCTGTTTGTTCTCCGATTCATCATCACGAGCCTTCCGGGTCTCGATACGCCGATTCCAGATATGCCAATAACCTTCTCTCTCGTCGCTGGAGCGGTGATCACGCTCATAATGGTCGCGATAATCGTGAATTTCGGCAGAGAGATCGAACCCCGAATTAGTCGGGTATTGACAGGGCCCCAATCGGTTACCGACGATCTCGCCAATGCCACGAAGTTTTTGGTGTTTCTGCTCGGGATCCTGATCGCATATGACGGGCTCAGTGGCGTAATCGTCCCGTTCCTCGTTCCGGATCCGGGAGCCTGGATCTATGATATAATCTTCCTCCTCGTCGCTCTCGTCCCCACGATAATTGTCGCACAACGGATGTTCAACAACTTAGACGAAATTACTGATATCCTTGCGGAACAAGTCAAGTCGGCAACCGTTAACGAGGTCACGTGTAGCGAGTGTGGCAACGTTGCACGGGCCTCGTTAGACTTCTGTCCCAACTGTGGGAACGATTTGGCCGACGAAAGCACGAGTCAGCCCGACGTCGTTGAGGACGAATCCCCGAATACGTGTCCTGAATGTAGTGCCGACGTCGATACAGGTATGGCGTTCTGTGGGAATTGCGGCGCAAACCTGGCGTAATATGTTTTGTTGAACTGGAGACATGAAACGGACGACACAGGAAAACACTGACGCGCCCACACGACGGTCTCTCCTGCAAGCTTCGGCTCTCGGTATCGCATCCTCGGTTGCAGGATGTCTCGCCGGACAGGACGAAGCGATCAACGTCCGAGAACCGAAGGAACTCGGCGACGTTGAATCTATCTCGTTCGGTGAGGATGTCTCCGTTGGATGGATCAACGAGCGGTTTACCGAGAATCCCTCGGGGGATAATCCAGTCGTGGGAACGGACGTGAATCTCCGGGCGATGGTCGTGACGAGTTATGCACAAGAGGAACAACGCCTCCAGCACGCGAACGAGTTCCAGTGGGGGAATTTTGAATTCGGTGGGGAGCAGATTCTGGGTCCGCTCTTCACGCCGGTCAATTGGGCACTCGAACCCGTGCAAAAACTCACCGAGGATTTCTATGAGAAGTTCGAGCTCATGTTCCTCGCCGGGGTGACCGATGCCGACCAGCGATTTTTCAACAAGTACGAGATGACACCGGTGTTCTGGGCCACTGCAGAACGAGATGCCGATTACCATCCCTCGGGGACACTTATCGACATTGAAGGAACCATCGAATATGCGGATCAGTCCGAGGATTGGTTGTCCCCTGGAACGGGAGACGGACCATATCTCTCGATCAGGAACACGACGGAAATCGGATCTCTTCGCACGCTCTCACGTGATTCCGCTATCGGGTCGTCCGTGACATTCACCGGTCTCCAGCATACAGATCAACAACGGTTGTTGACGACGCTCACGACCGTTGACTATACATACGAAAATGAGTTCCCGAGGCCGGCAGGCGGTTCGCTCGTGACTCACGATGGAGAACTGGAATCGAGCGATTTCGACGTAGAGTACCTCGTTCGGGACGGGTCGGCGTCTATCCGGACAACGAGGCAAAATATCGTAATCGGTGACACAGCGAGACCCGCTGCCGATCCCCCTGACGAGACGACTGCAAGGCCAGGAGATAGAGACGATCCGACCACGACGTCGAACATCGTTGCCGTAATCGACACGTCAGGAAGTATGGGGGAACAGGATACCAGATCCGGGGAATCGCGCTTAGACGTGGCCAAGGAGAGTGCGGTTGCACTCATCAACTACATCACCGAAGGGAACCGGGCGGGGATCGTTACCTTTGACACGACTGCATCGATTGCGAACCCACTCCAATCACTGTCGGATGTACGTCGTGAACAAGCCACCGAGGCCATCGGTCGCCTTGCCCCGGGTGGTGACACGTCGATAAGCCGGGGGTTGCTTCGAGCACTAGACGAACTCCGGGATGCCGAGGGGTCGCGGGCGATTCTCCTCCTTTCCGATGGCCAACATAACGAAGGACAATCAGTCGAGTCGGTGATTCCGGAACTCAAATCGTACGGTATTACGGTGTACTGTATCGGCATGGGTGAGGCCGATCGTGCGACCCTCGAACGGCTCTCAACGCAGACGGGGGGCCAGACCCACATTGCCCCCACGCCAGAGGCCATTCGGTCATTTTACCAGGAATTCGCCGTGAGTACACAACAGCGATCGACGCTTACATCGACGAGTGCGATGCTCCAGGAGGGTGAATCCGTGGAAGGTCGGGCGACCGTCGACGAATCCTGTCGCGACGTCCAGTTCTCTCTGTCCTATCCTGGAAGCGAAATCCAGCTCCGGCTCAAGCGGCCTGATGGGACAGCGGTGAGCGATAGGGAAACCGCTATTTCACACCGGGTGACGGAGACGAGCGAGGTGTGGACTATCGATCAGCCCACGACCGGGGAGTGGTCATTCGAAGCAATCGGAACTGAACTCGATGGCCCCGAGGAGGCCAGCGTCGAAGTCAGCGCGGATTCACCCGTCAATGCAGAGCTGTTCGTCTCGGACGACCTCTATGACCAGACGGGGATGTATCGAATCGAGCTAAAAGCGACCCACGGTCGACAGCGCTACACCGGTGGCGATGTGACGTTTACGGCTGTCCGGGACCAGCCGGACGCAGACCCAATCGATATCACCCTTCGGGATGATGGAGGAGGTCCCGATCCTGTCGCTGATGACGGAATATACACCGGGTACTTTCACCCGCCGGAGGAAGGAACCTACGAGTTCACAGCACAGATGTCGGGCGGACGATACGGGAGCCTCGTACGGTCATTTCGCCGAGAGCTGAATGTCGTGTCGACCCGGGCAACCCCGGTTCGTCCATACGAACCGAGAGACAGCGGAGGATTCCAGGATTTCCGGAAGTACCTCGCCCCTGCAGGAATTGCGGGCCTATTCGGTGTGACGATTGTCTGGTTTCTCAAAATGCTCCGTGAGGACGACCGCGGGTGACTATAGTATGGAGCGCTATTCGAGGACGCGGCGAAATGTCCTGACCGGAATGGCGCTCGCCGGAGTCAGTTCTCTTGCCGGCTGTTCGTTGCCAGAAATCCCCTTCCTCGGCCAGGAAACACCGAAGCTGCGACGGGCATGGCTCGAGGTTACCGAGAGCGGAGATGCCAACGTCCTCCTCGTGTTTGATGGAGACATCCAATCGTCGATCGAGGCGGCCCCGTTTTCGAAAGACGATCTTCTGTCAAGTGCCAGCGATGCAGGGCTAGACGTCACCTTCACACCGGTGACAATCACTGACCGGCATCGAATCGTGCCAGATGCAGAACGTGATTCGAGCAATCTCGTCCACGCACGGATCCCAGGGTTTGCAGCGCACTCGGATGTCGTGGGGCGACCACGGTATTCGACACATTCGATAACATACGAGAAACAACTTCGAGAGGAACGGACGCCCACGGCGACGATCGGCGAGTGTTCCTCGTATCGGACGCCTGCCCATTTACCGGATATGCCACTCGTTCCGTTTCACATCATCTTTCCAGGCGGCGATCACTTCGTCCTCCCGAGAGCGAACGAGCTAGCGACCAGTAGCAGACAATTGGTGTCGTATATAGATAACGACCCATTTGATTATGCTGCCGCGGATCCCGAACGGACGTTTCCCTTCATCATCCACTACAGTCACCCGAAGCTCGTATCGATGCGTCTTGCAGCCAAGTACCGGTATCGTCTCATCCAGGAGATCTACCGCCTGGTAACCTACGAGTGGTATGAATGCCAGACGTACGGGGCAATCCAGGAGGGCGTCGCCGGCGTTTCCGAAACACTTGCTGTCGAAGCACTACAGAGTTTCCTGACGAGTCCGATTCCGGACGAAATCATGGCACCACTCGATATCAAAGGTGTCCACGACACGATGACTGCGGAGTTTCCGCAGCTCCAAAACTCGCTCTCCTCCCTCAGTAGGCTCAGTTCCGCGACACTGAACGAAGCCTGGATGAATGACCTCACCAGTGGTGGACTCGATGCAAGTGAAACCCCGGGACTCGGACGATTGTTTGCGCTCTCAGTCGTCGAATACGCCCTGCAAAATCCGGTTCTCGCAGCATCATCGGACGCTGCAGCCTTCAAACAGAATATCGAGACGTACGAGCGTCTGCTCGACGAGCAACTCGCCATTCCAAATCGTCTCCTCGACCCGTCCAGCATTTTCCGTACTGTCCCACAGTTCGGGAACGACTATTGGCAAAACCTCCACGATTTCGCCCGTACCTTGCTTCAGCAATCCCGCCAGTCGATCACCCGATCACAGGCGTTACTCGAGGATGTGAAGCGGGACCTCGAGACTCCATAGCCCCCGACGCGGACCGCGGTATCTTTATTGTGGCAACCGTTCGCTCCATTACTATGGTATCGGAGATCCACCTATCCAGCGTGTCACGCGAGAATCAGTCACACGCGAATCAGAGGGAGCCCGCCCGATGAGCGAGCGACCGGAGATGTTCGAAGGGACGGATACGATCTGGATGGACGGCGAGTTCGTCGACTGGGAAGAGGCACAAGTCCACGTCCTCACGCACGCGCTCCACTATGGCACCGGCGTGTTCGAGGGCGTCCGCTGCTACAATACCATCGACGGTCCTGCCATCTTCCGGTGGGAGGAGCACCTCGATCGGTTCTTCCAGTCAGGACAGATCTACGACATCGATATGCCGTACGATCGAGCGGATGTCACCGACGTAACGCTGGAGCTCATCCGTCGACAGGAACTCGAATCCTGCTACATCCGCCCGATTGCGTTCTATGGATACAAGCGCCTCGGGCTTAGCCCACAGGGAATTCCCGTTCGGGTGGCGGTTGCCTGCTGGCCGTGGGGTGCCTATCTCGGCGAGGAAGCACTGGAAGAGGGTGTTGAAGTGAAGGTTTCCTCCTGGCGAAAGTATGCCTCGAGTCAGATCCCCACGAACGCGAAGACGACTGGTCCGTACGTCTCGAGCGTCCTTGCGGGTGAAGAGGCCAGGCGACATGGCTACACGGAGGCACTCCTCCTCAACAAAGAGGGCAACGTCGCCGAGGGGCCGGGTGAGAACCTGTTCCTGATCAGGGACGGCGAGATCTTCACGCCCGGGCTCTCCGAAGGCAATCTCGACGGCATTACCCGGAAAAGTGTCGTCCAGCTCGCGCGCGATCTGGGCTATACTGTGCACGACGAGGCGACGATCGATCGCGGTCAGCTCTACACGGCGGACGAGTTGTTCTTCACCGGCACTGCCGCGGAGGTCACCCCTATCCGGCAAGTCGATAACGTCGAGATCGGTGAGGCAACGAAGGGCCCCGTCACGGACGAGATACAGTCGTCGTTCTTCGACCTCGTCGACGGAAAACTCGATGGGTACGAGGACTGGTTTACCTACGTTTAAAAGCTAATCCCCGAATGCTTCGGTCCGGGTTTCTGCGTCAATCGTCCGCGTCCGAGGATGGCACCGCGACTTCGACTTCTTCGGACTCGCCAAAGCCAGCACTCAGGATGCGGGTCAGCGCTTCCTCGACCCGTTCATTGGTCTCGGTGAGTTCGTCCGGGTCGACCTCGAGGACGAACCCGGTGGTGATGTTGGGAGCTGTGGGAAGAAAGACCACCTCACGTCCGTCCATCGTTCGCTTCCCCGTCTTGAACGCGGTCATCCGCTTTCCTTCCCACGTCTCGAGTTTGACGGGAGCCTGAAGGTCGGTTCCGCCGGAAACCGCGGTGTCGACGGCCATCTTCGAGGCGTTGTACACCACTCGGAGGCCGGGCAAACGGTTGAATATGTTGTCGATGACACCCTCGACGAGCCCCCCGAGCGCCGTCCGCATGAGATAGCCGATCGAGAGGACGAGCGCTCCAAAGATCACCAGTGTCAGAAGGACCTGTACGAGTTCTGCGACCCCTTCGTTACCGCCGAAGTAGGCGGGACGGACCACTTCGCGAAGGAAGGGAACGTTCGCGATAAAGTTGTACAACCACACCACGACGTACAGGGTTACGATGATCGGGACGAGCACGACGAGGCCGCTCGCTGCGTCGCGCTTCCAAGTCGCCATTGGCGGGAATCTGGGGGGAGGGGACTTGAGTTTCCCGAATATGCCGCACGAGTCACTCGGACTGCCCCGCCACGTCCCTGTCACCCGGAAACGATCGCTCGTAGCGCGAACGCGAGGTTCTCCCGACGCTCCGTTACCCGTCTGTAGAAGTACGAGAACCATTTCGTCCCATACGGCACGTACTGCCAGACCTCGTGATCAGTGGCAAGGGCGAATTGCTCTTCGCTCCGTACGCCCATGAGCATCTGAATCTCAAAGCTCCGTCCGAATGCCTCGCACTGTCGTTCGGCGTATTCGATCATCTGCATATCGTGGGTTGCCACCGCAATCGTTCCGTCGAACGTCTGGAACGCATCCCCGATCAGGTCACGAAAGGCGTCGTTCACGCGATCGGCACCGTGATATCCGAGTTCGTCGGGTGGGTCGTAGGCTCCCTTGACGAGTCGGACACCGACGGGGACAGCCGCAAGTCGGTCAAGGTCGTCCGGCGTTCGCATCATGTTGGCCTGGAGGCAAACCCCGACAGTGTCGGGGTGTGCTCGACCGAACTCCTCGACAGCATCGATCGTCGGGTCGATCGTCGCGTGATCCTCCATATCCAGCCACACGTAGCAGTTCGTCTCGTCCGCCGTCTCGGCGAGCCGACCGAGATGGGAGTGAAAGAGATCGGAGGAGACATCGAGGCCAAGTTGAGACGGTTTTACCGAGATTCGGGCGCGCAAGTCGGTTCGCGCGAGGTCCCCGAGCAAGTCGAGGTAGGACTCGGCGTCCCGATCGGCCGGGATCTGCTCGTCGTAGTGCTCGCCGAGCAGGTTGAGGATAGCGCCGACGCCGCGATCATTGAGTTGTCGCGTGTGGTCCAGGGCGGTCGCCACCGTCTCGCCGGCAACGAAGCGGCTCGCGATGGGCGGGATCATAGCGACAGTTCGAGCGGGGCTCCCTTATCGGTCCCGCCTGGCATTCGGGCCGACCCGACAGCGGTCAGACCAAACCCTCCCAGTTAACATCCCTGCGACGGAGCGCTCCACATGGTCGTGGAGACGGTAGTGACGGCAGTATGGGCGATGCTCCCGGCATACGTTCCGAACAATGTCGCCGTCGTGTTCGGTGGTGGGCCGCCCATCGACCGCGGCCGAACCTGGCAGGGACGGCGTCTCCTCGGCGACGGCAAAACCTGGCGTGGGACGATTGCCGGCATCGCCGCAGGTGTCGGGCTGGCCGTCGTCCTCAACGCAATTCGACCCGCATCGCTCTTCGGGGGCGCAGTTCCCGCCTTCCCACTGGCGGGGGCACTCGGACTCGCCGCTGGAGCGATGCTCGGCGACATCACTGCCTCGTTCGTGAAACGCCGAACAGGGCGAGCGCGTGGTGCGGCGTTCCCGCTCCTCGACCAGCTCGACTTCGTGGCGGGGTCGTTGCTCCTGTCCGCACTCCTGGCCCCGGCATGGTTCGGTGCGACGTTTACCCTTCCAGTCCTCGTGGTCGTCGTCGTCCTCACACCGATATTGCATCTCGGAACGAACTGGATCGCCTACCTGCTCGAACTGAAAGAAGAGCCGTGGTGACCGAAGTTTCGGTGGTGAGACCGCTCGATTCCGGGACTACGCCACGCGTGGTAACCGCAATTTGACCTCCTCCTCCGTCTGAACGCGGAGGAATCCGACCATCGGATTCGGGCGACCGTTGCCCTGCGGTTCCAACCCGCACTCGGAGGGAACCGGCGACACACCGGGGGAACTCTCGTTTATCTCCCTCGGAGGGCTGTGGCCCGGCCAAGCAGGCCCCATCGGAATCCGTGTCATCGCCGCGCAAACCACCGCTGGTTCGCCGCCCCTTGTGGTTCGGGGACGGCCTCTCACCGATTCCGTAGCAGGCCATGGTACACGGGGTCACACCAAAACGATTGCGGTGGAAATCCGGTCTGGCAATCGTCGTTGCCTGGCGTGCCTGGCCTCCCCCTCAACCTCCGCCTGAAAACGGAGGTATGCGCTCGCGTTCTCGATCACGACAGCACCACCATCTGCGTCGTTCGCAACCTCGAACTCCCCGCCCGAGATGACGACTGTCGAGTAGACGAACCACAGACCCATGCCGGAGAGGTGGAGCAACGGTTCCTCTCGCCCCTGTTGAAGGACGTCCCGGACACGATACGGCAGCCCAGGCCCATCGTCGCTGATACTGATACGGACGTCCGCACCGGCAGGTTCGACGGGGTTTCATCCGCGTGTTTGACTGCGTTCGTGATGAGTTCGGAAATCGCTTCCGCGAGCATCGGATTCGCCCGAACAACGATGCTATCGGGACACTCCACCTCGAGGTCAGTCTCTTCGGAAACCGTGGATGGGACTCCACCACGTCGTCGAGCCGCTCGGCCAGATCGATCGGGACTTGCTCCTCGTCCTCGGTCGCACGGCGGATCTTCTGAGCCTGGTCGGTATAGTGCAGAATGGACTCAGTAGTGGCAAGAATATTCTCACATTCGCCTCGGTGATCCGACTCGGCCAACTCGTCCCGGAGCGTCTCCGCGTACCCCGAAATGAGGTTGAGATCGTTTCGGAGATTGTGGCGGAGAACTCGATGAAGGACCTGTAATTCCGTTCGTTGGGTGTCGAGACGTTCGCGCTGGTCAATTACCTGCGTCGTGTCCGCGTCGCGATGACGAATAGCAGGACGGCCGTGAGACAAATCGTCACTGCCCCACGGCCCAGCCGAACCAGTTCGTACTCGGCTGGTGATAGCCGGTCCAGGATGAACAGCTCGGATCCGACAAACACGCCACCAGTGACGACGAGATAGAGAAGTGAGAGAGAATGGGGTGTAAGTATACATCCTGAGAACGTTTCCGAGAAACGCCGTCGAAATAGTGCGACATAGTCGCGGGGACGCGTTGTCACCCGGTGACCCATTACTATCTTCTTTGATACCCTATCCGGTAATTAACGTTTTGATACCAGTAACGTACTCGAACGGAACCAGCGTCTCTCCGACGGTTGATTCGGTGGATGAATCGATGGCAAGCCACAGATCTACTCCGGAACGTGGCCACCGCTGCGGAGCTCCTTATCTCGAGATACCACCCAAGAGACGGGCACCTGCTAATGTAACCCATCTACCTCGGCAGGCATCCGCTGACGGGGATCCTCGCCCGTCACTGCGGGGAGGAGGTCAATCTCGTATATCGGTCATGGTGTGAGATGAGAAATTGTTCGGGGAAGTCCCCCGCTCCGATCAATGGTTTCGTTCGATACGATGTGTCCCCGACGTATTCGATGATAACTGCCTCCGGGAGGTCCGCGGTATCGATACCCTGGAGGATGGGGAGGGCATCCTCATGGGCACCATCGCGACGGTAAGTCGCGGCGAAGAGGACGGTTGTATCGACGAGTTCTCGGGGCATCTACTCACCGTCGACACCCCGGGCGTCATGGTCGATCGTGACGTCGGTCTCGTCGTCACCATCGTTGCCATCGAAGTCGCTGAACGTGCCGCTGCGCTGCTGAACGATGTGGACGCGTAGCGTGCCGTCGTCCTCGATATACCAGCGGAGTTTGTCCCCGTCGGTGATGTCGAGCTCCCGACGGATGCGGGCAGGATTGTTCGCTTGATTCCCCGAAACCTTACTCTCAGAGTCGACGCCCTCGCTGCTCATGCACGAGCGTACGAGGAGCGCCACTGGAAAGTGTAGT
>CAZEDI010000039.1:0-19920 GCA_964510865.1 uncultured Halobacteriales archaeon | reverse complement strand
GAGCGTATTGCCCGTCGGTGCCGTATAGACTATCACTCGCTCAAATCGCTCATCGTCGAGGTAGCGTAGTAATTGCTGAACCGCGGCTGCTTCGTCCGCCCCTGGCATAGCACCAAGACCGGGTTCGCCGCCGGCATCCGGCGCGACTTGCTCGAGGAGGCTACCGAGGCCACCCATCCCGCCGATGCCACCCTCTTCATCGAACAGCGGGGTTTCCGCCATCGCTCGCTCCGGATCTATCTCGACCCCCCAGAGTGGATCAGTTCCGATCTGGGTCGGTTCCGCTCCCACTTCTACTTCGAGCGCGTCGGAAAGGGAGTGTGCGGGATCCGTTGAGACGACTAGGGTGTCGACACCGTCAGCAGCGCTCGCCAGTCCTGTCGCGGCGGCCATCGTTGTTTTACCGACGCCGCCTTTTCCGCCATAGAGGACATATTCCGGGGCGTCGGTTCCGATTTCCTCGACGGCTTCGACGTCGAGCTCGTTCATACCCGCCGTCGGGTGCCCTGACTTGTGTACCCGTCGGTCCGGCGTGCAAGAGGACAAACGTGGTATACGGCAACAATCCCAGCAGGGTAGACGAGTGCGATTGTGTCACTTAAAGAATTCACGAAGCCGGTCAGCGGCTTCCCGGACACGGGAGGTGCAAAGCGCAAAGCGGAGCCACGCACGCCTGCTTTCCCCGAAGGTCTCCCCCGGCATACAGGCCACACCTGCCTCGTCAATCAGCCGTTCGACATTTTCGAGTGTCCCCTCGAATCCATCAAATCGAGCCAAGACATAGAACCCACCGTCGGGAGTTGTATAGTCCGCACCGGCTTCGTCTAACGCACTGGTAAAGCTATGGACCCGCTTCCGGAGCCGTTCCCGGTTCTCGGCGAAGTACGTAGGCCCGATCCTCCGAAGCGCTTCTAGCACCCCGTATTGAGCTGGCCGGCTCCCGGTCACGTTCACTAGCATGTGCCTCGTGCGCATGGCGTCTGCATGGTCATCAGGAACGATCACGTAGCCGACCCGAAAGCCGGTGATAGCTAGCGACTTCGAGAACGCATTCACCACGATTCGGTTCGGGGAGTCGATCGCCAATGCGCTCGTGAACTCCCCGGAGAGGTCGAAGTGGTCATACACCTCATCGCTCACGAGTAAGGCGTCGTGTGCTTCGGCGATGTCTACGAGTTCGCGGAGTGTTTGTTCGGAATAGACCGCACCGGTGGGATTGTTGGGCGTGTTGACGATGATGCACGCCGCCTCGTCATCCATGACATCGCGTACCCGGTCGGGGTTGAGGGATCCATCATCCTCAGCCTCAACATATCGCTCCTGACCGCCGAGTAACTGTGTTTTCCCCGGATAGTAGGGATAGACAGGATCAGTGAGCACGACACCTGTACCCGCGTCGCGATCCAGAGCGCGGGCCACCGCGAGATAATTTGCTTCACCGGCCCCATTTGTTACCAATATGTTGTCCACGTCCACGTTTCGACGAGCGGCGATCTCTTCACGGAGGGCTCGGAGCCCAGTACTGGGTGGATATTGGAACTCTGCCACATCGAATCCCGCATACGCTCGAAGACCCTCCCTGAGTGCGTCTGGGGGATTCCAGTCAGGCCCTCCACTCACCATATCAACCACGTCCCGGTTAGCTCGGGCAGCGGTTTGCATGACGTGATAGAAGAGTGGCCGGTCGTAGTCCATGACGATGTTCTGTCTCCCGGATCACCTGGGCCTTTCGAACGTGTGTGGTATGTGGACATACCACGTTAGGTATCAAATTCATTAAATTTTTGATCCCCCCAAACATTGCACTCAGGTGAGGTACCCCGCGGTGTTCGTTCTCTCCGCCTGACGCGTTCTCCACGCGTTCCGATTTCAGCTTCCGCGGGTGGTAGCTACCTGTCCGTCCCAGGGTATTCTGCACTCTCTGCCACGGCCCCCGCCTGTCGGCCATCCAGACGACTACGTACCACCCGTGTGCCTCGCCCACAAACTGACACAACCATAGACAACACAGATGACACATACGACGCTTGACGGTGATGATGACGTCTTCGAAGCGCAACGTGAGCGGGTCGAGAAGCCCATGCGCCGTCTCTTTCGCGAGTATGGCGGACGATTTTGGGTACCACTGACAGTTGGTCTCCTTGCGAGTCTAGTGGCGAACACGATCGGGTTGCTTCCCCCATACATCCTTGGACGAGCCCTCGACACCATCTTTCGTCCTGATGGAGGACCATTCACGCTGCCACTTGTCCCGTCGGAGTGGATCCCGACAGGAACCACCGGTGAATTCTCGTTCGCAGTGACTATCGTCGCCGGATCGTTTCTCCTTGCCGCGATTTTCACCTGGGCAAAAGGGTGGGGCCTCAATGTCTTCGCCCAGCGCGTTCAGCACGCTGTCCGGCGAGACACATACGATGCAATGCAACACCTCGAGTTGGACTTCTTCGCCGATAAACAGACCGGGGAACTGATGAGCATCCTGAACAACGACGTAAACCGGCTCGAACAATTCCTGAACGGTGGGCTGAATATCGCCACACAGCTCGTTCTTACCGTCGGTGGCGTCGCCATCATTCTCTTCTTCATCAACTGGCAGCTGGCGTTGGTGACGATGACGACTGTCCCCATTATCGGGTACTTTACTCATCGGTTCGTCCAGATCATTCAACCGCTCTACTCAGAGGTGCGTTCGACGGTCGGTCAGCTCAACTCGCGACTCGAGAACAACCTCGGCGGCATCGAGGTCATCAAAGCGTCCAACACAGAAGCGTATGAGGCCGATCGCGTCGAGGACACTTCGCGCGAGTACTACGATACGAATATGCAGGCCATCCGTACCCGGATCAAGTTCTTCCCGGGACTCCAGCTCACCGCCGGCATCGGTTTCGTAATCACATTCATCATCGGCGGCATTTGGGTAGCCTCGGGTCCCCCATTGTTCTTCAGTGGGGAACTCACTATTGGTGAATTCGTCATCTTCGTCATGCTCGGGCAGCGCTTTATCTGGCCTATGGCCCAATTTGGCCAGCTCATCAATCTCTATCAGCGAGCTGAGGCATCCGCTGAACGGGTCTTCGGTCTTATGAGCGAGCCTGCTCGCCTGGAGATCCAAGAGGACGCACCCGAACTTGTGGTCACTGGTGGCACTGTGGACTATGACAGCGTGACATTCGGGTACGATGCGGATGAAACTGTCCTCTATGATGTGGACTTTCGCATCGACGGGGGCGAGATGCTTGCCCTGGTCGGTCCGACGGGTGCCGGCAAGTCGACGGTGCTGAAGCTCCTGCTCAGGCTCTACGATGTGAACGACGGTGCGGTACGGATCGACGGCCACGATGTCCGCGATGTCAGCCTCGAGAGCCTCCGAGACGCTGTCGGGTACGTCTCCCAGGAGACGTTCCTGTTCTACGGGACGGTTGCAGAGAACATCACCTACGGTTCGTTCGACGCGGATAGAGAGGAGGTGATCGAGGCCGCCAAAATGGCCGAAGCTCACGACTTCATCACCGATCTCGAGGACGGGTACGACACCGAGGTTGGCGAGCGAGGGGTGAAACTCTCCGGCGGCCAACGCCAACGGATCGGTATTGCGCGTGTTCTCTTACAGGACCCCCAGATCCTGATCTTGGATGAGGCCACCTCGGACGTCGACACCGAGACAGAAGTACGGATCCAGCGGAGCATCGAGCGGTTAGTCAAGGATCGGACAGTGTTGGCGATCGCACACCGGCTTTCCACCATCAAGGATGCCGACACCATCGTCGTCATGGAAGACGGGCACATCGTCGAACGTGGCAGCCATGACGAGCTCATTGCTACCGATGGTCTCTACGCCCATCTCTGGGGTGTACAAGCCGGGGAGATCGAGGATCTCCCCGAGGATTTCCTCACCGACCGCGAGCCCATCGAGCCAGAGCCTCGATAAACGGGGACCCGTTCGGTCATTCTTTAGTGGCCCCGTTCCGAGGGCCGGATATGCGCCAGTTCGCGGGCGACCCTCCGATCGAAGATACGGTCAGTCACCTCCTCCGGGACCGCGGGGACACGGTCGCGGTTGCTGAATCCGTGACGGGAGGCTTGACTGCGTCACTGCTGACAGACATCCCCGGGGCAAGTGAGTATCTGGACCGTGCGTGGGTCGTCTATGCCTACGATGCCTGGCGGACCACGCTGGGTGTCTCCCGAGAAACGCTGGATGACCATGGTGCAGTGAGCGGTCCTGCTGCGGGCGAGCTCGCCGCTCGCGCCCGCGACCTAGCTGATACCACGTGGGGACTCTCGACGACTGGCGTTGCAGGCCCCGGCGGCGGGAGTCCGGAGACACCAGTCGGTACCGCGTTTGTCGGCGTGTCTTTCGGGGCTCCGTGGGAATCCGGTGACTCGTTTGTCCGCACAGAACGACACGAATTTGCGGGCAATCGCACAGAAGTCCGAGAGCGGATTGCCCGGGCCGGCCTCCAACTCCTTGTACGGGAACTCGAGAATCGATCATGACCCGAGAAGTGCCTCTCTGTAGCCGGATGTCGCTCTAGTACACGCTGATATCATCGAACCGCCCGTCGTAGGCGGGGTGTGATGGGTGTGTTTCCTCGTGTTCCGAGAGCACGACCCGATCGAATTTCTCCCACGAATTCTCCCAGCCCAGGTGACCCAGTTCCACCGCCCGACGGAGCGTGTACCGAACTCCCGTCCGGCGCTCGGTCGCTCTCGGCACCCCCGAGGTGAGTGCTTCTACGAGGCCTGTTTCGGATGGATCGGCCCCATGGAATTCTGTCCACACTTCGCCAACCGTTCCCGGAACGTGTGCGTAGGAGGAGGCGAATTCAGGGATGCCTGACTGCGCGGCGAGTTTCTCGGCTCGGCGGTCGTGCCATGGGAAATATTTCGGGTTATGGATTTCGATGGCGTCGATCGCATCCCGGTGTGCTCTGATCTCCCGAGGACCAAGACTCACCGTCAGGAACATTGGATGTGGGACGAGGATCGCAGCATTCTGGCGATTCAGTTCTTCGAACGCACCATTGAGACTGATAAAGTCCGGCACCGGCTCCGAGAGGCCGATCGCAAGGAGGTGTTTCCGATTTCGCCACGTTCCCGTGAAAATCTCCCGTGCAGGAATCACGGTGAGATCATCGTCGGAGAAACGGGCGGCACGCTCGCGGATCTGTGGGAAGCGTTCGAAGTGTGGCGCAAAGACGAGTGCGTGGAGGCCGCATGCCTTCGCGCGCTCGACTACCCGCTCGGTGAGTACTTTGACGTGGAGGTCAATCCGTGTCGGCCCGTGCACGCGAGACTATTTTCCTGAGTAGTAAATATGGCTTCTGCCACACGGGTACCCGGATGACGGGCCCCCTGTGTTCGGGAAACCACCCCGTCTGCTCACCGTTCTTCTACATTGATCGGTCGAGAGGAAACGATTAACACTGGTGGGTTGCCTACGTATACGACGAATGACTCCGTGGGCGTGTGGCATCGTACAGTGCGACGCCTCGTTCGAAGACGCCCCGGCCCTTATCGAGCACCAAGTCTTCGACCACGAACCCCGCGAGTGTGGTGTTTGTGGTGAAACTGTTCCGGCGGGATTTCTTGCCATTCGCCACGCTTTCGATCGACATACTCGCGCCGAGTATCTTCGGGCCTACGACGCAGACTCCGACGATATTCGGATGCGTGAAAACGTCAAGGAACTCATCGAGGAGGCTGTCGATGTCCCTGCCCTCCTCCAGGAGCTCGATATTGGCGATCCTGCGGTCCCGACCAGGGACTGAATGACCCAGACGCGAGACTACCGTTCTTCGGAGTCCAGTACCCGTATCTGATCTCCGCGAACAGTTACGGGAATGGGCACCGTTGCTTCATAGAGTTCGACGGTGACCTGATCCTTCCCCTCGTCGATGCGCTGAACCTGGGCTTTTTCGCCCTTGAACGGTCCGGCGATCAGTTCGACGATGTCGCCTTCGGCGATTCCCTCGACGTCAGGCTTGGGCGAGAGGAAGTGTTCGACTTCCGTGATGCTCGATTCCCCGGGAACCATCCCCCGTGCGTGGGGAATCTCGTCGAGCACTCTGCTAATCACGCCGTCGTCGTCGGCTTCGACCATGACATAGCTCGTGAGCGAGTCAGGGGCGAGCACCGCGTGAATCTTCGGCTCCTCCCGATTAGCGATCATGTCGGCGACGGTCTGTTCCTGGCTTGCCGTGGTTTTGACTGCGAACATGGACATATGCGATCACCCGGGGATGACGGCCATCAACACGAAGATGATGAAGCCCAGCAGCCCCACCAGGAAGATACCGGCGCCGGCGATCTTCGAGACTTGGGAGAACTCCTCCCAGGAGGGGGTGCTAGCGAGCTTCAACACCCTGATATATGACGCGGCGTCGAACGGGACTTCCATGTCGTGAAATTGACGGGCGGCGTTTTTCTATCTGTCGCACTTGTCGTTGTGGTTTCAGTCTCTCGCTACCGGCGTGACGCTAGATCCCCTTCGACATCAAGTGGCTGCGAAGCACGTCTGCGTCCGTGGCGCCTGCTCCCGTGTTCACGAGGACGATTTGGTCTGCCGCACCGAGGTCGCCACGCTCACGGAGTACTCGCGCACCACCTGCCGCGGCACCGAGTGTGGCGCTACTTTCTACCCCCTCAGTTGCCGCGAGTTCCGTCGCAGCGTCGAGGATGTCGTCGTCGTCAATCGCCACCGCACCCCCGCCACTCTTCCGGAGTGCTTCGAGCACCCACTCACTCGCCATGGGGTTCGGGACCTCGATGTCACCACAAATGGTGTCTGGAACATCCCACGGCGTGTGTCGGCTTTCTCCAGCCTCGAACGCCTCTACGATCGGAGCACACCCCGAAGACTGTGCCGTATACAGTGCCGGAATTGAGTCAATCAGGTCAAGCTGTTGGAGTTCCCATACACCTTTATACATCCCCACGAGGCCGACCCCGTCGCCGGTCGGGTGGATGATCGCATCGGGCGTGGTCCACCCCAGCGTCTGGACGAGTTCGAACGCCATCGTCTTCTGGCCTTCGTGGCGATAGGGTGTCTGAAAACTGGCTAGCGGGTGCCACTCATTGGCTGTCGCCGCATCATTATACGCAGAGACAGCGTCGTCGATCCGTCCTTCGACGACTGTCATGTCAGCGCCGTGAATATTTATCATCGCCTTGTGAACGAACCCCGATCGCGTCGGGAGAAACACCTGGGCGTCCAGGCCGGCTCTGGCAGCATACGCGCTCACAGCCTGTCCTGCATTCCCCGTCGATGGTAGGGCAACGGTATCGGCACACGATTCCCGGGCAGCGGTCATCGAGACGCTAGCCCCTCGGTCGGTGAATGAGCCGGTCGGATTTCGACCTTCGTCCTTTACGAGCAGTTCTCCGACATCGGCTGCCTGAGCCAACCTGGGACAGGAAACAAGCGGAGTGGCCCCTTCCTCGAGTGTCACCGCTCGATCACGGGGAAATGGGAGGAGGTCACGAAACCGCCACATCGACTGGCCTGAACGGTCGTCCAACACGTCGTGCGTCAGGTTGATCGCGTTGTAATCGTACGCTGGATCGAGGATGCCGGCACAGTCTGGACAGCGGTGGGTCGCCTGGGCAGGGTCGAATCGACCCTCGCAGTCGCGACAGTCCAGACCGACGAACGCGTCCGTCGTCTCCATACGACAGGGGGGGCAGGCGAGCCACTAAGCCCTTCGAATGTCGGCTCGGCTCATAAATGAGCCTGCAGGTCTCCAAGCGGGGGAAATGTCAGCGCTTCCTCGTTCGTCCCGTCGTAGACGATCGGCCTAAACGATTCGAGGCCGGCGAGCAATGGTGACTGGACGTCACTTCCCGATATCTTGTTGACCCTCGTTCCCGGAGCGAGCTCGCTGAAGGCAGGAAGGACGAGGACGTCACCTCCGTCGTATACGTCGATACCCCACAGGAAACATGGCTGCCGTTTGCCCTCAATCTCGATCGCTGGGTGTTCGTGGCCGATCACGTACCGGTCGGCTGAGCTATCCGGCTCCTCGTGTCCATGACAGACGAGCGTGTCATCGGCGAGACGGTACTCCTCCACGAAATCGTCGATTGGCTCGAGCATCGTGTCGTGGTTGCCGTGCACGAGGACAAGCGAGCCTCCCTGTGAGCGAATAACTTCCCGAATTACGGCTAGACTGTCCTCGACAACGTGAGGCAGTTGCGAGAAGGAGTGCAGTACGTCCCCAGCCACCACGACCTCTGTCGGCTCGAACATCTCGACGAGGGCACGTACTCGTTCCTCGACTGATGTGCGTTCACCCAGCGGGAACTCCACGTTCGAGCTATGGTCCCGCCCGAGGTGGAGGTCCGCGACGATCACGGTATCGGCGTCTGGGAGATACACGGCACGCGATCGAACCACAAACGGGGGATCAGCGGCCATCGATCGCAAGCGCGTCGTACAGATCTATTTCGGATCGAGTGACGACATAGACTGCTTCTTCAATCACGGCAAGCAGTTCGGGGACGATCCGAACCACGAGATATGTGATACCCACGAGTGCGACGACGGAGAGGCTTTGGCTGATCACCCGATCCGCGATAAAGAACGAGACGAGGCCGGGATCGGTGTATCCAGTGATCCACATGATTGGGTCGATGAACACCTGGAACCACTGTCGACCGAAGGCAACAGCGATGAACACATTGCGGAGCACGTTCAGCACGTAGATGATGCCGACGGCGAGAGCGAACGCCTTGGTCTTCCGGACCAGGGGAGCCTTGAGCGCAGCGACGAGCCCGGCGAAGATAGTCATGCTACCGATACCAGTACAGGCGAGCACGATATGGGTCACGTATGGTCTGCCATCGTTGGTGAACACAAGGGCACTATAGTAGCCGTTTTGCTCTGCTGTCCGCATCGATACTTCGAAGCCCAGCCACTGTATCACCAGGTAGATTTGGCGAGCAAGTGATTCGACGGCCACGCGACGAAGGAACTCGATTGTCTCGAACGGGAGGTAGACGACACCCATGATGGCAACGGCCCGTGTAAGCGTGAATAAGGTATCCCGACCGCTGTAGAGGAGATACCCCGCGTACAGGCAGCCCGGGACCGCAAGCACGCTAAGTGTCGTCTCGATCGGGCTGCGCATCACAAACGCGAATCGAGGAACGAGGCTGAGCCAGAAAAGACCGAACGTGCCCCAGGCCACTGCTCCGAGGAGACGAGCACTATCGCGGTTGTACCCCTCCATGATCCAGCTGCCGACGAACAGGGCGACGACGCCCCACGCGAAGACATCCGTGATGGCTGTAGGGAGGGGTTCGATCACGCTCGTGAGCTAGCCTGCCGGCGATAAAGACCTGACGCCCTTGGATGGTCGTTCCACTAGCCGAAGTAACGGAGGTTCTCGTCCCCAGGACTCGAAGTCCCGCCACCCTGCATTTCCCGGAGTTCACTGACAACCTCTTCCATTTCCTCCGCGCGCTCCTCGAGCCTTCTGAAGTCGACCGGGACACCGAGGACCGCCTCGATCACCTCGAGCACGACCTGCGCACTCTTCGGATCGACGACGTATCCACTGGTCCGGCCCATCAGACAGGTTGCCTCCATCTTTCGCCGCTCGCCCAGACCGAGAAGGAGTCCACTGGTTCCGACGATGCCACCTTCCGGTTCATCGCCCGGGAAGGTTACGCCTGCCGCCTCGTACGGTGTCTTGTCGGACTCCGGTGTCACGGCGCCGATGACATCATACTCCTCGACGATTTCGCCCGTCGGGACACCCCCCAGTGCAAGAATCTCGGAGACGTCAAACGATTCAGCGATGTCGAGAAACACCTCGGCAAGGCGGTAGTGTCCGACCGCGTCCGTCGCCTGGTGATCGCCTACCAACACCAGGAGGTCCCGTTCATCTGTCTGTACGGCATGGAACTCCGCGCATGCGAGCGTTGTTACT
The DNA here is from genome assembly GCA_964510865.1 of uncultured Halobacteriales archaeon. Lineage (GTDB taxonomy): Archaea > Halobacteriota > Halobacteria > Halobacteriales > Hikarchaeaceae > CAZEDI01. The sequence continues at coordinate 9,988 of CAZEDI010000039.1, read as the reverse complement.
GCGGCCTCGTCGAGGCTTACTTGTGGCGGAAAGTATTCGGAGTATACTCTGCGGACGAGCGTACTACCGAGTTCCTCGATCAGATGCTCGGCCGCGAGTTTTCCAACATGACCGACACCAGGGAGCCCCTCGATTAGCACCGGGTCCTCGAGGTCAACCTCGGCAACGTCCGCCACCTCGACTTCGTCCATGCGGCTATTCGCGGACCCGTCGCTTAAGAGCGCGTCGGTACTCCCCGTACGGATCTTCGGGTGAAAAGGGCGCTGGCGCGGTATTCACCGCAGGCGAACCACAGTCGGGACAGGTATCGGAGAGTGTGTACACCGGTCGGTTGTGTTCCTCCTCCCAGGCTGCGCAAACATGGATATCGGATTTCATCGGGTCTCTGTCCTCGGTCCCTGGATCAGGTTTCGTCCTCAGTCCGACGGTCTCGGTGGAAGTCAGCTCGTCCACCGACCCCTTCGATAGCGACACGGGCGCGCTCTGCGCTGGCCTCGAGCTGTGACTCCGCCGTCTTGTAGTTCGGTGCCTGAACCTTGATACGATATTCGGGTGAGCCCACGTAGGTGACGTCGAGGTCGACCTCCTCCGGGACGTCGCCGTTACCTTCTGCTGCCTGGAGTGCGTCTTTGATCGCGTCCACCCCGTCCGCACTCGTACATTCGAGGTCGACGTATCCAGTCACTGTCACGTACGGTACCGAGACGTTCTCGCGGGCGGTCGCGACAATCGCCTCACGTTCGTCTTCATCGAGGTCTACCTCTTCGAGGGCTTCTTCACCATGGATCGCCGCCTGTTCGAACCCCTCATAGAGGGTTTCGTAATCTTCGAGGATTGCACTAGCAACCCTGCGGTATTGATCAGCCGGGGCATCTTCACCGAGCGCGAGTTCTAGCCACGTATCCGCTTTCTGCTCGTTCTTCCAGGCTTGGATCTTATCGGAGCGCTGGTGGTCGTTGACGTCTTTGATCGAAAGATCGATCTGCTGGGAACTCTCGTCGACGTCGAGGACCTTGGCAACCACGCGTTCACCCGGTGTGACGTGGTCACGGATGTTCTTGATCCATCCGGACGCGACTTCACTGATGTGGACTAGCCCTCGCTTGTCTTCGTACTCTGCCAGGTCAACGAACACGCCGAAGTTCTCGATCTCTTCGACTTCGCCGACGACGAGTTCTCCCTTTTCGGGCCAGCCTTCGTATTGCATAGGTGTACCTGTGGGCGTCGCGATTGAAAGGATTTCGTTCGCCTCGCCGAGAGAAGTTATCTGGCTTCGACAGTCTCAGTGATCTCGCCGTCGATGTCCGCGAGACCGCCGGTGGGCCGAGCGAGCACGTGATCACATCCGGCGCACCTGACCTCGGTAGCCGCCTTTCCGAAGACAATTTGTTCCTCGTCACATTCCGGACACGCGACACGGTAGAAGTCACCTGTCATCGTTACTCCTGGAGTTCGAGGCGGCCGGCACGCCAGCCTTCCCGGACGTGAGCCTTTCCGCATTCCGAGCAGCGATATACGAGATTAGTCTTTTTCGTTGGCTTCTCTCCGGCAGGGACCTTCGAGAATTTGCCGTCGTTCCCGATCCCCGTTTGGCGCTTTTGCTGCCGGTTCCCCCAGGTGGTCCCGCTTTGGCGACCGCTTCGCACCTTCTCCACCTCGTGTTCCTCATGTTGCTCGCAGTGGGGACAGTACGTATTGAAGCGACGTGGCATCTGCATGGTCTTATCCCGAATTCGAGATAGACGCTTAAAACCCGTACGGTTATGACCCAGGCACGGTGGCGACTCACGAACAGGAGAGTGGGAGGGCATATTCCAGCTGAACCAAAGGGGGTTCCCTTCCAATACAAGCCCATGGCAATTCAACAGAGGTTGATACTGTACCGGATGAATGGTCCTGTCACAACCACGATTTCGTGTCGAACTCTCGGACGGCTATCGTCCAACCCATGAGAGGACGCTCTCCACAGTGCTCGCCACCGAGGAGACCCATCAATGAACGGGTAGTTCGAAGCGCTTAATGGATTGCCACCAGACCATCTCGTATGAAGCGGCTGATCGTGAACGGTGACCCCGGGATCCGCAAAGGCGCCGTCATTGAACACGACGGCGAAGAGGTCGTTTGCTTCTCCGTCACCCGCAATGGCGATTACCACGGCCCAGAGCGCGTTCAGCTCTCCTGTGTCGTAGGTACGCCTGATGAGACCGAAGAATTCCACACACGGAGCTACATCCCGCACTTCCTTGAGACCGACGCAGTCGATGCTGACGAGGTCACCGTCATTGAGCCAAAAGGCGAGCTATCTGCTTAACTCGGGAGACGGTCCTGGTCCACTCGATAGATCGTCACGCCGTCCCACTGTCGCTCGACGACGACGCCTGGAACCTCGCCGATCGTTATAGCGTGGTAGCTCGCCCGCTCCGCAGGTCCGACATACACGAAGCGAACGTCATACTCGCGGAGCAGGGTTGCTTGCTGTTCCGGATTTTCTCCGCCATACAGTGTCTGTACTGCCTGGAGGCGTCGCTCGTACGCGTCTGGACCACGGTACTGACGCTCGTGGAACCAGCCGAGTACCGTCGGAATCCCCGTAAGTGACGCGGGAGCACTCGCTCCGTCGCCTTGTCGGGGACGCCACCAGTACCCACCAGGGGCGTCAGTCACGATAGTCGGTTGTCCTACACGTTCGTTTAGCCAGCGGATTGCGGGAGCTTCCCGAGGATAGGTGACCTCGAGGAACGCCGTTCCGTCCAGGGTCGGCCCTCCATCATCGGTTACCTGACTACCCGAGTCGAGGTGAAGTGGGATCGCGATCGCTCCATATAACCCAGTGCTCACGACGAGCACGGCCACGAGGACCCTGCTCCATCGCTGCCACGACTCCGTGGACACTGACCATTCGGTACTCGGCCATCCCTCGACCATCCTGGTGAGCACGACAGCTGCACTGACGGCCCAAAAGAGCCACACTTCGACATATGGCTTGAAGATCACATTGAACCGCTCCCCCTCTATCGTGACCACTTCCACGATGAGGATCAGCCCAAGGCCAGCGACGAGCAGGACTGTCTCGAACCCCGTATCTACTCTGGTTCGGAGGAGCCACCAGGCGCCGATCAACATCGGGAGAAAGAGCCCAAGCGCTGGGGCTCCGAAGGTGAACGCAGCAATCGAGAAGATGCCAATTCCGGCGAACACCGGAATGGGATGGTGAAGTACTCGCCACCCTCTACTGGCGAGGAACGGGACGAAGACGAGGAGAAATGCCCCGAGGTGGACGAGGAATCCACCGAGTGGCGTCCACGGTTCCCAGAGAGCGAGTGACCGACTCGGTCCGTCGAGGACTACCCCGAACCAGAACGGGAACGTCCACATGACGCCGAGGCCGAGGACGATAATCGCCCCGATGATAGCGAGTCCGATACGTCGACCTTCCTCTATCCATGGATTTGAACGGGGTTCGATCCAGTTTGTATCGGGTATTCTCGCTGGCACAAGTCGTCCCGGATTTCCGGGTGCGAACCAAACTGTCAGGAGAGTGAGTCCTCCGATCGTCGGGAAGGACCACACGTTTGTGAAGCCGACGATACCGGTGACAACGGGGAGTGCCCCGAACAACAAGAGCCGTCTGTGCGTTGGGGCGTCGACGTGACACCAGTATGCGAACAGGAGCCCGACAGCGAGTAACACGGCAGGCTGGCTCATCATATGGGCGTGGAGATCGCCGTTCAGCCATGCGAATAGGGGGAACTCCGTAGCAGCCATGAATGGATCGTCGGCTGTCGGATTGGCGGGGATTACTCGGCTTGCCCCGAAGTACCAGTTCGTCCCTATTTCTGCGGGGGTCCATCCAGCCACCGATGAATCAGCCCCGATGAGCGACAAAACCCAGCGTTCGACGTCGTCCGGTAGAATCCAGCTCGACAACTGTGCAGCAGTGTGTAAGTTCCCTGCGATACCAACGAAGAAGGCACCGAGTACACCCGCGAGTCGGGGAGACTCCGAGTATTCGTTCGCGATCATCCCAGCCACCCCATACGCAGCTGCAACCAGCGCAGCGTAAAACCCGGCAAGGCCGAGATTGTATGCGAATCGCGGCGGAGTGCCGGTCAGGCTCGAAACGAGTGACGTGGTCAGGTGGCCACCGTAGTGATACACCACGTGTTCACCAGCGAACCACATGTCTTCGGGTGGGAGCGTCGCGGACCGCTCGAGCGTGGCGAGCAATCCAAAGTCGAGGAGCTTCTCCCCGATAGCGAGTGGCAGCGGTGCCGCTGCTGGGCTCATGCCACGGATGACGACAATGAGGAGAAATCCAGCCAGGAAAACGAGTGTCGCCTCGCCGAATGCCCGCCATTCGATAGTGGTTGTCGGATACGCGTATAGCGAGAGCCCGGCGAGAACAGTAATACCCGCCAGGGCAGCGGGCCAACCCATGGCGACGTGTCCGACCAGATGTCCGACGGCCGTGAGCACCACGAGCGCAAGAGCGAAAGAGAGGCCGGTGGCACCACGGCGACCGACCAGCCATGTGGTGAGAGGGGCAGCCATACCACCAAGGACGACGAATATGACGATCCAGAGCGCGACCAGTCCGAACTCCATCATCTCGAAGGGGTGATCCAGTCCCTATACCTTTTGTGACTACGATTGACCGCAAGTCGAACCGCTTTTACTCGCCGAATCTGAGGTTCCGGCAATGCCGCGCTCGGTCGGCGTCGTCGTCCCGGCCTACCGTCCCGAGGTCGACCCTCTCGCCGCTTACGTTCGCGCTATCGAGGAGAACCTCGACCCGGAGACGATCAGGATCGAACTCGACGAACCGTCGCCCTCCGTTCTCTCCGCTCTCCGGGACCTCCCTGTCACCATCGGGACCGCGGATCGACGACGCGGAAAAGGGGCCGCGATCACCGTCGGGTTCGAAACGCTTGACACGGATGTCCTCGCCTTCGTGGATGCCGACGGTTCAACGCCAGTCTCCTCACTCGCAGACGTAATCGAACCAGTTCAAGACGGCGAGGTCTCCATGGCTGTCGGTTCACGGCGTCATCCTGACGCTCGTATTCACTCCCACCAGACCTATGCCCGTCGATGGCTCGGTCACGGGTTCGTTCACCTGGCTCGGGCCCTCCTCGATATCGACCTCTATGACTACCAGTGCGGGGCGAAAGCAATCGACCGGGATGCGTGGGAGGTCGTACGCAGCCATCTCTACGAACCCGGTTTCGCGTGGGACATCGAACTCGTCGCGATGGCAGACGCACTTGGGTTCGATGTGCGTGAGATCCCGATCGAGTGGGAGGACCACCCTGGATCGACTGTCTCCACGATCGGCACCTCGTATCGGCTCGCGCGCGCCCTTTTCGCCGTTCGTCATCGTGCTCGACTCGTGCGGGACCACCCGCTTCATGTCGCGATCGATAGCTACCGGGAGAGACGGCTCCCGCTGATAGAACGAGCTGGAGTGAAGGATGACTGACGGCCCGACGTTCGGTCGCTTGGACAAGCTCCGATCTCGTGTTCGATTCGGGAAGTTTGTCTCGGTTGGAGCCATGGGTGCAACGCTCGAAACGATCGTCGTCACCATTCTGACCGCGGGGTTTGGGGTATATGCGATATTCGCGAAGGTCGTCGGGGCAGAAGCATCTATCTCTCTGATGTTCGCGATCAACGATCGGTGGACCTTTGCGGACGAAGGCCGGACGGGACGGCGATCGATCCTAGGTCGGTACCTCCGATCGCACCTCGTTAGAGCTGGGGGGCTCCTTGTGGCCTTCGGGACCTTGGCGGCACTTGTCGAGTTGACCGGTATCCAGCTTCTCGTTGAGGGTCACGACTTCTGGCCGGCAGTGGCGAATCTTATTGGAATCGGCGCGGGGATGGTGGTGAACTACGTGGCCGAGAGCTTGTTCACGTGGCGCGTCGGCGTCGAGTGAAAAATTCCCATCCAGCGTTGGAATCACAATTCTTAATGGGCGGTCCGGATTACGAGTCCAGTAGCGGGATAGGATAGCCAGGAGATTCCGCCGGGCTCATAACCCGGAGATCGGTGGTTCAAATCCACCTCCCGCTACTTCTTCCCGACTGTACCTCACCCAGATCGAACCATGGTCGATTTTCGATAATCGAACAGGTAGCGTTCACGTCTCGTTCGATACTTAGCGTCGCACTGGCACTGCGCCCCGGTTACGGATTCGGTTACGTAGGGTGATCGCAATACACACGAGTCCGACGATGAGTGTGACGAGTGGGAGTTTGCCGTACCACGCCCCCCAGTGATATTGTTCGGTCAGACCGATGGTGTACACCTGCCCGTCCAGGAAGATACGTATCGGAATACGATTGAATGGGACTTGTGCCCGTGTTCGGTACCAGGGTCCCTCACCGGCAAGGGTCGCGTCGACTGCCTGTTCCCGTTCTCCAGACAGCTCGGTGTGCTGATACAATGGTGGATCCCACTCGGGCTCCGGGACGACCGACATTCGGTAATCGAGTGCGTAAATGCCGGTCAGTGGTGTTCCAAAGACCACCAGCGCAAATCCAATGATGCCAAGGAGCTTTATGTGGCGCTCGGTCAGCTCCATGTTGGCTCACTACCCTGGAAGGAGGAAATGGATTCGGTTCGGTCGGAAGAGTCATTCACTGCGCGAGACCCGCTCTTCTCCGTCGACTGCTGTCCCCGGACGTACCGCGTCATCATTGAGGTGACAGGCGGAGGTGTGTGCCGGGGCGAATGCGTCATAGAGGATTGTTGCAGCCTCTTCGTGGCGTCCCCCACAGATGGCGTCCACCGCTCGGGTAACGATCTCCTCTACGGAGGGGTCGCTCAATGGTTCGTCGATACCGACGACCGACCTGACCGCGTCTCGAGCATTGTCGTCGTTCTGTCCTTCCAACGCGACATCGATAGATCCATCGGCAGCCGCTTCGTGCAAGGCGAGTACCCCTCGCCATTCGTCTGGCCGGATCGTGACGTCACCAGCACACAGGTGCGTCGGATCTCGTCGTTCACAGACGCTCTCGAACTCGTCCGCAAGTAGTTCTCTCGCAGCCCCAACGTCTTCGGCGAGGAGGTGGTCGAATACAGCGTCGAGCACCGCATCGGCGTCAGGATCACGAAGGGTGTCGGGGAGATCATATTCGTCCCGGATCGCACGTTTGACGTCATCTTCGGAGACAGCGCCCGGATCGACCCCGTACTCCGCAACGGCGAACTCTTCGGCGGCTTCGAGGTCGACGTCATCCTCGCGAAGATGCGATCTGAAATACATCAGGCTTTGATAGTGCTCCTGGTCGAAATCATACGTTTCCGGTTGGATGACCTCCGGACAGCGCGTGTGGAATCGACACCCCGAAGGAGGATTAGAGGGATCCGGCATCTCCCCTTTCAGTTGGGTTCGGCCCCCTCGCTCTCGCGGATCTGGTTGGGGAATAGCAGACAGTAGCGATCGTGTGTAGGGATGTGCAGGCTCGTTGAACACCTGCTCGGTCGGCCCAACTTCGACGATTTCGCCGAGATACATGACCGCAATACGATCACAGACTTCCCTGATGACGCCCATGTCGTGGCTGATGAAGACGATCGAGAGGTTGTAGCTGTCCTGGAGATCGTTCATCAGGCTCAGGATATCGGACTGAATCGAGACATCGAGCGCGCTCGTGGGTTCGTCTGCAACGATCAGGCTCGGATTGACGACCATCGCTCGTGCGAGCGCGATCCGTTGCTTCTGGCCACCAGAGAATTCGTGTGGGTAGCGATCGATATCAGTCGCTGACAGCCCGACGCGTTCGAGGAGATCCTCGACGATACGGCGTCTCCTTGTCTCGTTACCGTACCCATGGATCACCAGCGGTTCGGCGACGGACTGCCCGATCGTCATTCGGGGATCGAAGGACGACGTGGGATCTTGAAAGATCATCTGCGCACGTCGTCTGAATGCCCTGATCTCCTCGCCGTTGTAGTCAAGGATGTTGTCACCGTCGAAGATGACCTCGCCAGCGGTCGGCTCCTCGATACGCAAAAGGGACGTCGCAGCCGTCGATTTCCCACACCCCGATTCTCCGACTAAGCCCAGTGTCTCTCCTGGTCTGACATCGAATGTGATGCCGTCAACTGCGCGGACACGACCCACCTCTCGTTTGAGTACGCCCTCGGTGATCGGATAGTGCTTCTTCAGGTTCTTCACTCGGAGCAGCGGCTCTCTTGTGTCCGCGTTCCGGTCGAGTACCGGGCTCGACTCGCTCATTCTGGTTCCCCCCCATCGGTTACCCCGAGGTCGCCATCAACTTCCTCAACACTCGTACTTCCCTTGACAACGGAGGGATCCCCACCAGGTCCGTAGTGGACGCACGAGACGGTGTGCTCGATGGCGTCTCCCTCGACGTCGTGGAGTGGGGGCTGTACCCCTGTAGTGCATTCTTCGACCGCGTACTCACAGCGCGGATGGAATCGACAGCCAGCAGGTGGCTCGGTTGGATCCGGGAGGCTACCTGGAATCGAGCGTGATTTGCCCCCTCTGCCGGGGAGGCAATCGAGAAGTGCACGCGTGTAGGGATGGGACGGGTCCTCGAAGATGTCATAGACATCGCCGGTTTCCATGACTTTGCCGGCGTACATGACGATCACTCGGTCCGCGATTTCCGCGACAACGCCGAGGTCATGAGTGATGAAGAGGATCGCCATCTCGTACTCCTCTTGTAGATCATTCAACAAGTCGAGGATCTGTGCCTGGATCGTCACGTCCAGTGCGGTCGTTGGTTCGTCGGCGATCAGGAGGTCGGGATTCGAGGCGAGAGCCATGGCGATGACGACTCGCTGTTTCTGTCCGCCCGAAAACTCGTGTGGATAATCGTCGATCCGGGAACTCGCTTCTGGTATTCCGACACTGTCGAGGAGATCGATCGCCTCCCGTCTCGCCTCTTGTTTGCTCACGTCGCGGTGAGTCTGGATCGCTTCGCGGATCTGCCAACCCACCGTGTAGACGTGGTTGAGGGCGTTCTGTGGGTTCTGGAATACATGGGCGATCTCCTTTCCCCGGATCCCTCGCAGCTCCTTCGTACTCATCGCTTGGACGTCGCGGCCCTCGTAGCGAATTTCGTCCGCTTCGATCCGCCCGGGGGGTGTACTGATGAGGCGAGTGATGGATTCGCTCGCGACAGTTTTCCCGCTCCCACTTTCGCCGACGATGCAGACGGTTTCGCCACGATGGACGGTAAGGTCGATCCCGTCGACGGCATAGATGGTGCCCTCGTCGGTGTCAAAGTGAACACGGAGATTCGATACAGTGAGGAGTGGTTCGGTGGTGCTCATGGTAGCTCAGGATTTCTGTTCTGATCGCGGATCGAGTGCGTCTTGGAGTGCCTGTCCGAGGTAATTGAACGCGAGGATGGTGAAGAACAGGAAGATTCCCGGTATCGTCGAAATCCACCACGCGTACGTAAGGTGATCACGTCCCTGTGAAATCACCTGTCCCCAGGATGGGATCGTCGGATCGCCTAGCCCGATGAAGGCCAGCCCTGCTTCGAACAGAAGGAAGCCGGGGACGAGGAGCGTCGTCGCGGTGATGACAGTGTTAGCCACGTTCGGGACAATGTGTCGCCAGATGACGTAGAATGTCGATGCACCGGAACTATTGGCTGCAGTGATGAATTCTTCCTCTCTGCGCTGGAGTGCTTCGCTCCGAACGAGTCGGGCGATGCCCCCCCACGAGAAGAACCCGAATACGAGGATGAACATCGTGAGGCTCGCACCGAACATGTAGAGCAGTATCAGGTACAGGAAGAATTCAGGGAATGCGAGCTGGATGTCGACGTACCGCATCAAGATCTCGTCTACGATTCCCCCGACGTACGCAGACGTCGTCCCAACAATCGTCGCGAGCGAGATGACGATGAGCGACGCGATAAACGCGATCTGCATACTCACTTTCATCCCGTAAACGATTAACGTCAAGATGTCCTTCCCACGACCCGTCGTTCCGAACGGGTG